>NZ_JBAPTY010000380.1:0-5085 GCF_049282395.1 Halobacillus sp.
TGCTGATAGTGCGCGTAAAAGCCTTAATCAAATTCCATCTATCTATTGTCCAGGAGACGAAATTTTAGCCAGTGATGCAACACATGACTATGACCCCACAAAGCTGATCATCTCTGTCAAAAATTTAGGCATCTCCGGGTATGATGTGGAAGTATGGTTAAGAGAAAACTATTCCATTGAAGTCGAGCTTTCAGACTTATACAATATTTTATGTATTATCACTCCTGGAGACAGAGAAGAGGATGTTGAACGGCTAATTGAAGCTTTAACAGACCTTTCCGAGCAATCCTCAGGGACAGTCGAAACAAAGGAAATAGTGGTCAAGGTACCTGACATACCGGTACTTTCACTCTCTCCCCGTGAGGCGTTTTATGCGTCGACAGAAGTATTGCCCTTGCGCGATGCTGTAGGACGGATCAGTGCAGAATTTGTAATGGTTTATCCACCAGGTATTCCAATTTTTATACCCGGGGAAATCATCACGTCTGATAATATTGCTTATATACATGAAAATATTCAAGCGGGTCTCCCAGTGCAAGGTCCTGAAGACTCAACCCTTGAAACGATTCACGTCATTACCGAACAGAAAGCCTTCAAATAAAAAAGCCCGCTGCTTTTCCGGCAGCGGGCTTTTTGCGTCTTTTATTTTTCCGTTGTATGGCACGTAGGGCATGTGCTGTAAAGGGTAGATACCTTTTCATTTTCGTAGTGTTCAATCACTTTTTGACAGTCTTGACAAACAATTGTACCCATTAACAACCACTCCTTATAATTTGTAATCGCTTTCAATGTACATTCATTTTAATATGGCACAATCTAAAAATCAAGCCCAAAAGTATAACATTTTTCAAAATGTGCCACACTAATGAGTTATACTCATTTCATATTATGTTTTCGATGCGCATAATAGTCCATTAAAAAAAGGATGATCGAGTAATCATCCTTTTTTAAATATTATTTTGGTGTCTTAATGAGAGCAGGATCCAGCAGGTCATAACCTTTACTTCGAAGTCCCTTGACAATGTCTCCAAGAGCATCTTTAGTCCATTCACGATCATGCATAAGAAGGTTGGCGCCATTGCCCAGCAATTCCGTATTTACCATAATATCCGCCAGGTTATCGGCATCCATATATTCTTCATTCCAATCGTACCCATAGGTCCAATTCATAAGCAGCATCTTTTCTTCAGCAGCTAACTGTTTGGAGTAATCCGTATTTTGACCAAAAGGCGCACGGAAAAATTTTGGACGTTCGCCAATGATTTCTTCAATTTTATCATTCAATTCTATGATCTCTTCTTTTTGTTCTTCTTTCGATAAGTCAGGTAAAGAGGCATGGGTCATCGTGTGGTTCCCGATCGGGAATCCTAATTCGTGAATTTTTCTAAGCTTTTCTTTCCCTTCTTCGGAATCAATAAAGTGGCCGTTTACGAAGAATATAGCAGGAGCGTCCGCTGCTTTTAACGTTTTCGCCATTTCCACTCCATGTTTATCCGGAGCATCATCTATCGTTAAAAGAGCTACTTTAGGATCAGCATCTTTTATCGGTTCAAACCCCCAGTTACCAGTAATCTGATACTGAGCTTCTTTGGACTCTTCAGGTGACACTTCGGCAGTCGCTTCTTCTGATTTCTCGTTTTTCTCTTCTTTCTCAACATTATTTTTTTCTTCCTTTTCTTTATTAGCTGAATCTTCTTTCTCATCTGTCTCCTGCGTTGTCTGCTCTTTATTCTTCTCTTGATCTTTTTCCCCGCCATCTTGACCATTTACACCGCCGCAAGCAGCTAACACCAGAATCATTACAAAAAATATACCCAATCGTTTCATAGTAGTCCCTCCACTGTTATGTATTTCCAACTACACTATTATATAAGAAGAATGTGGATTTCGGCTATCGTTATATAGAAATTTAGGTTATAATATTTAATCGTTAACCTTTGGGCAGTTATTAAAAATTTAGGTGGTATGTATGTTTCAAAAATTGAAGCGTTTTAAAATTTTAGGTGGACGTACTTTAAAAACGGGGATTTCAGTATTTTTAACCGCACTAATTTGTGGTTTTTTTAATTTGCCTATCGTTTTTGCCGTCATAACAGCCATTGTTACAGTTGAGCATACGGCTGCTGATTCGATTAAAAAAGCGTTGGTACGCTTCCCTGCCTCTGCTATCGGGGCTTTGTTAGCGACCGTCTTTTACAGTTTCCTTGGCAAGGGAGCTTTAACTTTTGCACTGGTAGCCATGCTGACAATAGCGGTCTGCCATAAATTAAAACTGGATGACGGAATTATTGTGGCCACTATTACAGCCACTGCTATGATTCCTGAATTTCAAGACCATCATATTGTTTCGTTTTTTAGTAGATTGGGTACTACTTCAATTGGCATCGTTCTTTCGACCCTTGTAAACTTTTTCCTTTTACCACCTAACTATTCCCCCATGATTTACAAAAATATTAATGATTTGTATAATCAGGCTGGTGTCCTGCTCCAGCGTATAATATCAAGCATTACTGCAGATTCTAAAGAGAAAAATCGTGGGATTCAAAAATCCTATCGCCAGTTGACTGCCCATCTGGAAAGAACATATCAGCTGTCTCAATTCCAAAGAGAAGAGTGGAAATATCACAGACATACGAAAGAAGAAATGTTAGCCTTTCAATTTTCTCAGAAGAAGCTCAGAACTTTTCAACAAATCGCTTATCATCTGGGGAACCTTCAGTATGTAAATACAAAGGCTGCAGATTTTACGGAGGCTGAAATCGATCTGCTTGAGGGGCTGACTGAGAATTATGTTAAAGTACTGCAAGATCCCACTCATACTATTAGTGAAGATCAGTTTACAAGGGTCGAAAAGCTGGATCAAGTCTTTTGGAAATGGAAAGAAGAGCATGTGCAACGGGACTCTAGGTACAGACACCATCTACCGCAACAAACTATTCTCATTTATGAACTATTATGTTTTCATGATGTACTGGAGGAACTTCAAAACATGTCTCATAAGCAGCAGAAATTAGTCCATGACTGCTATGGACAGTAACACTTTTTTCCAGAAATGCTGGACAAATAATGTAAGAAGGGATGATCAAAGTGAAACAGGTTTCAAAAGTATTCTACATTTCAGTAGTTGTAGCACTACTATTTATCGCTTGGGGAGTCATCCCTGAGGAAGTGCTTCCTACTTGGAATTTAAGTAACATAACATCTAATATTCAAGGTTTCTTGACCGATAAGTTTGGCTGGTTCTATCTCTTATCAGCTACTGGTTTCCTCATCTTCGCTATTTATTTAGTCTTTTCTAAATTTGGTAAATTGAAATTAGGAAAGCCTGATGACGAACCGGAATACCCATATATCACATGGTTCGCTATGTTGTTTAGTGCAGGTATGGGTATCGGGCTAGTATTCTGGGGAGCAGCAGAGCCGCTTTCCCACTTCCATACTCCACCTGTTATTGGACAAGAACCTGCAACGGAAGAAGCCGCACAATCAGCCATGAAATACAGTTTCTTCCACTGGGGCTTACACCCTTGGGCATTTTACTCTGTAATTGCTCTTGCACTTGCTTATTTCAAGTTCAGAAAAGATGCGCCAGGCGTGATCAGTGCTGCTTTAGCTCCTTTATTAGGGGAGAAACGAGTGAAAGGTCCACTAGGAACACTGATTGACTTTATTGCCGTATTTGCGACAATCTTTGGTGTAGCTACTTCTCTAGGTCTTGGTGCTTTGCAGATTTCAAGTGGACTGGCCTATACCTTCGATGGGCTACAAGATACGTTCACTCTGCAATTAATCATTATTGCTGCGGTAACCGTACTGTTTATGACCTCAGCGATGACTGGTTTAAATAAAGGAATTAAATACTTGAGTAATACCAACATTGTGTTGGCTATTCTCCTTTTGGTCTTTACGCTTTTCGCTGGACCTACGAACTTTATTATGGATTTCTTTACGACCACTTTCGGTTCGTATGTACGGGACCTTCCATATATGAGCTTCCGTCTGACACCATTCGCAGAAGATAGTACTTGGGTCAAAGACTGGACCATATTCTACTGGGCTTGGTGGCTGTCCTGGGCTCCATTCGTAGGAACCTTCATTGCGCGTGTTTCTAAAGGCCGTACGATCCGTGAATTTATTTTAGGTGTACTTCTAGTACCAACCGTCTTTGGTGCTCTTTGGTTCTCCGTATTTGGTGGTACAGCCATTTCTCTAGAATATTTCGATGGCGTTAACATCATATCCGATGTAAATGAACTTGGTACAGAGGTTGCTCTAT
Organism: Halobacillus sp.; assembly: GCF_049282395.1. Taxonomy (NCBI): domain Bacteria; kingdom Bacillati; phylum Bacillota; class Bacilli; order Caryophanales; family Bacillaceae; genus Halobacillus; species Halobacillus sp. The sequence goes on from NZ_JBAPTY010000380.1 coordinate 4,277, forward strand.
TCTCCATGCTAGATCACATTCCTCTAGGCGGGGTTATGTCTATTATTGGTCTTCTATTAATCAGCACATTCTTTATAACGTCAGCTGACTCAGCTACTTTCGTTCTTGGAATGCAAACGACCAATGGCAGCTTGAACCCTAAAAACCAAGTGAAATTTACCTGGGGTGTTATTCAAGCCGGAGCTGCTGCCGTACTTCTGTGGCAAGGTGGATTAGGCGCCTTACAGACAGCAGCCATTATTTCAGCTTTTCCTTTCACCATTATCATGATTCTTATCTGCTTCTCGCTATATAAGACATTTAATGAAGATGCGAAAGAAGCTGGACTTAAAAAGAAAAAAACAACTAGCGGAAGTTAACTTCCCCCCTTTATAAAGGTTGCCAGACCGTCGAGACTCTCTCGACGGTCTTTTTTATCTTCATTTATAAAAGGTATTGATGGATGCTCAACCCAAAAAACCACTTACTTTGCTTCTTATTTCCAAGGCTTAATCCTAACTACTTATTTTCCATAAAAGGCAGTTGGAATTGTTATAGTATGAAAATAGCCTCATGGTCGCATGTTTTTCTCATCTCTTAATTGGTTGCCAGTTTCTGATTCGGTTGGGTCCGTAAGGGGACGATGAAGACTTCTAGGTTAAAAGCGGAAGCACCTTGGTCAGTGGCGTATGGACTGGACGGACAAATGTGGAGGTGCCTTGTCCAGCCTCGACAAGCTTAAGAACGACCATGAAAGGAAGCGCCCTTCTTCCTGTCATGGTTGGACTTAAGACCTCGAGAGGCTAGGCACCAAAACTAGCCTGGAGCTG
>NZ_JBAPTY010000381.1:0-2662 GCF_049282395.1 Halobacillus sp.
ACAAGGAGTGTTAACGACTGAGGAGGCTCCTGGTAAAAGGAGGATCGACTAAAGTCGCCACGTCCTGTGGCAACGTCGATCGACCCTACATCGTGTAGGACCGCAGGAAAGCGAGTTGTTTCCGTAGCCAGCCCCTCTCTATATCAGCAACGGACCTAAGATATCTCGAAACTGAGTCTTCAACAATCCGGCCCAATTATTTAAGAAGGCGTTTGTAGAGTAAGATGAAAAATAGCCTGGAGAGGAACCAGATGGGTTCTCTCCAGGCTAAGGAGCTTGGGATGATTCATTATTATCAGTAAGGGGTTCGACCCTTTCTATGACGATACTATAGCATGGGACATTAAACGTTCACTAAGCCGTAGCCCATTTCCCTACAGTCTGAAGCATATTTTCTCCAGGGAAATGCTTTTTGAATATTCGATAGTAAAAAGCTTCCTGCTTCGAGCGGATTTCTACAGGGGCAGTCTCCTGAAGACGAATCAACTCATCATCTGTGATGCTTTCTTCCGCATGCGCATCCAGTAGATCCAGCGCTCCGCTTCCTTCAGAGAATTCTGCTTTCTTTCTCCAGAGAACTTCATCAGGGAGCACACCATCAAATGATTTTCGGAGCAGCCATTTTTCCATTCGGTCTTTCTTATGAATCTTAAGACCAGCCGGAATTTTTAAGGCATTTTCTACCACTTCCATATCTAGAAACGGAACACGAAGTTCAAGCGAATGCGCCATGCTCATTCTATCGGCACGCTGCAGGTTAACATGATGAAGAGTATTTAAGATCCGGATAATTTCTTTATTAAGCGAACTTGTATCCTGAAATTCCTCCATGTAAGCGTACCCCGCGAACAGTTCATCAGCCCCTTCACCTGAGAGAATCACTTTCACATGTTCGGAGGCTAATTTTGATACGAAATAGTTTGGAATCGCACTTCTGACTAAGGAAGGTTCATAAGACTCTAAATGGTAGATTACATCCTCTACAGCCGCTACCAGTTCCTCCTGCGTATAAATATATTCATAATGATCTGTTCCAATCGCTTCGGCCACTTTTCGTGCATTGATTACATCCGCACTACCTTCCGCACCAACACAAAAAGATTTAAGCGGAAATTGCCCTTTATGATATCGTTTAGCGATCGCGGCTATTAAACTGCTGTCCAGACCCCCGCTCAGCAGAACACCCACTTCTACGTCGGCAAGTAAACGCTTCTCCACAGCTTTCTCCATCGTTTCCCGGATTGATTGATTCACATGATCCAGCGACTCTTCATTAAACGTATCTTTCGGAGCTTGCATATGTCTATAACATACAAAACCTTCTTCAGGAGTGAAGTAATGGCCATGCGGGAACTCTTCAGGTTGATGAACGAAGCGTTCAATAGCCTTCAGCTCAGAAGAAAATACATACTGTCCGCTCTGGTCTAATCCGTAATATAAAGGTTTTATCCCTAATGGATCACGGGCTACAATAAAGCTATCATTACGTTCATCCGCAATAAAAAAAGCAAACATTCCATCAAGCTGATCAATGGCTTTCGCACCTTCTGATTCGATGAGTTTTAAAGCCACTTCACTATCTGACTGAGTCAGAAAGCTGGTCTTACTTCCCAACTCTGATTTTATAGATTCAAAATTGTAAATTTCTCCATTACAGACGATCCATTGATCTTTTTCGGCGTTGTGAATGGGTTGAATACCATCATCCAGCCCTATAATCGAGAGCCGCCGGTGTCCTAAATGGACGCGGTCGGTTACAACTGATTTCCCTTCATCCGGACCACGGTGATGAAGTAATTGCAGTACTTCATCCATTTGGCTCTTTTCGATTTCTCCCATTGACACAAATATCCCACACATTAGATGGATCCCCCTCAATAAATATCTTTCTTATCAGTAGTCTTACAACAGGCTACGCCCATTTACAATTTTATTCAAACCTCAAATACCTCCAAATTCCTGTAAAAAAGCCTACTTCCTTTGACCAGGAGTACTGTAGCAAAAGACACAGGGAATGTTTGCTTTTTGAAATAAAATAAAGCCTCCAGCTTCATAAAAGCCGGAGGCAGATCATTTAATTCTTTTTACTTAACGATTCTTCAATGACTCGTCTAAGCATTTGGGTGTCATGGACTGACTCAATGCTTGCTTGCAAAATCCGTTCTCTCGGGAGCACAGACCAATCAAGATCGAAATTCGCTTCTAAGGCCAGACAGCGAATAAACTCACGGAGTGCGCGCCCATTTCCTTCTCTAAAAGGATGGAGTACATTTAACTCGGCCATGTAATAGGCAAGATAAACTGCTAACTCTTCCCGGTCCATATGTTCCCAGTCTTCTTTTGCTAATGCTTCAAACAGCGGACCAGCGGCTTCTTTAATAAAGCGTGCTTGAGCAAATGAGAACCCATCCTTGGTTATATTTTCTGTCCGTATTTCCCCGGCAAATGGATACAAATCTCCAAATAGATACTTATGAATCTTTTGCAAATGACGTAAATCAAAATCACCCTGAGCAGGAAATGCCTGGAGTTCAGCCAAACGCTGGGTGGAAAGAATCGTCTCCATTCTCTGTAATTGATTGTCATCCATAATATCATAATGGTTAATCAGAACCGTAGAATCCCGGTAGTAATAACGGGAAGACCCACTGCCGTATCGGGA
>NZ_JBAPTY010000382.1:0-1674 GCF_049282395.1 Halobacillus sp.
ATTATAGACTTGGCAGGCAAGCTGAACATTGAACCAATCGCCTGAATCGTCAAAATCAAGCTCAAGGATGTCCTGAATTCGTTTGATGCGGTAATAAAGCGTGTTCGCATGAATATTGAGCTGATCCGTAATCTTGCGTAAATCTTTATCAAAGGTAATATAACTAATTAAAGTCTGAATCAGTTCACCATTTTTCTTATGATCATATTCAATTAGAGGTCCAAGAAAATCAGAAATATAAAAATTGAGTTCTTCCCTGCTATGCTGTAAGAAAAATCGGTAAACTCCAGCCTCTACAAAACTCATCACCTTTTTACCTGGCTGACTATCTAAAAGCTGAATGCATTTCTCTGCGTCTTTATAAGAGTGATTCAAACGGGACAAGTTTTTATGAACTCGTCCAACTCCAAGCTTAATCGGGGCAGACTTCTTTTCCATTTGACGAACAAAAGGTTTAATGCTTTCTCGTGCAGCCATTTTGCCTTGTACATCTGGAAAGCTGACCATGGCAAATATGTAAGAACTGTTCATTGAAACAATCCCATTGAGTCGATTGTCAGTTAAAGCGTGTTCAATTGACGCTACCATCTCATCTTTCTGTCTTCGTGCATTTTGGTGCTTTCCTTCATTTTTGTTTATTCCCGTATCAACTTTACACAAGACCATTACATAATAATCCGAAGTTGAAAATCCCAGGTTTGATGCCTGTGCTTCAAGAGAAGGAGTCATTTCTCCTGCTAGTACACCTTCCACAAGTTCACCCTTTGCTCTATTTTCGGCTTCTCGAATAGCATCCTGCTTTGTTAATTCCAAGGACAGAACTGTAGCACCATACTCAAACAGAACGATATCATTTTCAAAGAAGTCCGCTGAGTCGATCCACACACAAAGGAACCCCCACATGGAATCAACACCTACTACCGGAAGAACAACGAGACGCTCTTCTCCTTCCGTAGTCATTTGCTGCCATTTGTTCGTTGATATAACCTTTTTTACTCGCTCATTGTTTAAAAACTTTACGGGTAATTGTTTATCTTTCGCCTCATTATCAATATAAAAAGGCTTTAATAATGAATCATAGATCGCAAAAGGAAAGCGTACCATTCGCTTTAGTGTACGCACGATCGCCTCCGCCCCTTCTCCCCGGGCGGCAATATTCGTTAGCTGATGGTGAAAATCTGTGGTTCGCTGCATGGTAAGATGTTCTTTACGTAAAGCTTGATGAGTTTGTTGCAATTCCTTTCTCTGCTTTCGCTCCTGCTTATAAAGTTTAGAGTGCGTAATAACAATGGCTACATGGTCAGCAAGCGATTCCAGTAGTTCTAAATCCTGCTCTGAGAAAAAACTGTTGTACTTGAAACTGTCGATCGTCAGGACGCCAATTGTTTCGTACTGGAAGCGTAAAGGAACAGAAATCATGCTGTCCGGAAACGCTATATCCATTGTAGAGTCAATGTAATATTGAAAGTTGGCTTCAGACATATTGCTCATCGTTTCGGTAATTTCCTTCTCCCCATGGATCATCATAGACTTTCCGTGTTGAAACACCAGGCCGCTGACACCTTCCCCTACCCTTAACCTCGTTTTCTTGTAGCTGTGTTCTTTAAAGCCCACAGCCGACTGGACAAGAAGTTTGTCAATTTTGTCATCGTGCAAGAATAAAAAGCCTGTGTC
>NZ_JBAPTY010000383.1:0-14537 GCF_049282395.1 Halobacillus sp.
TCTTTATTGGGCCGACAAGTGAACATTTAAACATGTTCGGTGACAAAGTAAAAGCAAGAGATCAGGCTGTGCAAGCAGACATACCTGTTATTCCTGGAAGCGATGGACCGGTGGAAGACTTGGAGGAAATTCGGGAATTTGGAGATAAACATGGATACCCACTCATGATCAAAGCTGCTATGGGCGGCGGTGGACGAGGGATGAGGGTCGTACGAAGTGCTGAAACGTTATCAGAGTCCTATGACCGAGCTCGCTCTGAAGCCAGAGCAGCCTTTGGCAGTGATGACGTTTATGTAGAAAAACTAATAGAAGAACCAAAGCACATTGAAGTTCAGATTATCGGAGATCATGAAGGAAACATTGTTCATCTCTATGAAAGAGACTGCTCGGTGCAGCGTCGTCACCAGAAAGTGGTCGAAGTGGCACCCAGCGTTTCTTTGAACGTACAGTTACGAGAAAAGATCTGTCATGCTGCCGTTCAGCTCATGGATAACGTAGGTTATATCAATGCAGGAACCGTTGAATTTCTAGTAACGGGGGACGAATTTTATTTTATAGAAGTCAATCCAAGAGTCCAGGTAGAGCATACCATTACGGAAATGATTACGGGAGTCGACATCGTTCAGACTCAAATCCTGATAGCTGAGGGTCATGCTCTACATAGCTCAGAAGTTGCGATCCCTCACCAAGACGAAATCAGAACGCATGGATATGCCATTCAGTCACGGGTTACGACCGAGGATCCGCTTAACAATTTCATGCCGGATACTGGTAAGATTATGGCGTACCGGACCGGAGGAGGCTTCGGTGTACGTCTCGATGCGGGAAATGGGTTTCAGGGTGCTGTCATCTCTCCTTACTACGATTCTCTGCTCGTTAAATTATCAACATGGGCATTGAATTTTGACCAGGCTGCGCATAAAATGGTCCGTAATTTAAAAGAGTTCAGGATTCGGGGCATTAAAACGAATATTCCTTTCCTGGAAAATGTGATTCAGCACAAGCAATTCTTGAACGGTGAATATAATACGATGTTTATCGACCGTTCTCCTGAATTATTTGTCTTTCCTAAACGAAAAGACCGCGGGACCAAGATGTTGTCCTATATAGCTGATCGAACGATCAATGGATTTGAGGGCTATGGAAACCGGAAAAAGCCCACTTTTCATAACCCAAGAGTACCAAACCTCAAATACTCTGAATCTATGCCGATAGGTACAAAGCAGATTCTGAATGAAAGAGGGCCGGAAGGTTTAGCAGAATGGCTGAAGGAGCGTCCTGAAGTATTATTGACGGATACAACTTTCCGTGATGCTCATCAGTCTCTTCTTGCTACAAGAGACAGAACTAAGGATTTAGAGAATATCGCGGAACCAACTGCCCGGCTGCTTCCCCAGTTGTTTTCACTGGAAATGTGGGGCGGAGCTACGTTTGATGTATCCTACCGCTTCTTAAAGGAAGACCCGTGGGAGCGATTGCTTAAATTAAGAGAACAGGCGCCTAATGTCCTTTTCCAAATGCTGCTGCGTTCTTCCAATGCTGTTGGTTACAAAAATTATCCGGATAATCTGATTCGTGAATTTGTTGAAAAAAGTGCCAATGCAGGTATTGATGTGTTCCGTATCTTTGACAGTCTTAACTGGGTGGAAGGCATGAAACTGACCATTGATGCTGTGCGCCAGAACAATAAGGTTGCAGAAGCTGCTGTCTGTTATACCGGTGATATTCTCGATTCCACAAGACCTAAATATGATCTGGATTATTATAAGAAAGTAGCGAAAGAGTTACAGGATGCGGGCGCGCATATTTTAGGTATTAAAGATATGGCAGGACTTTTAAAACCCGAAGCTGCTTATCAGCTAATCACCACCCTTAAGGAAGCGATCGATATCCCCATTCATCTGCATACTCACGATACAAGTGGAAACGGCATCTTTACCTATGCTAAAGCCGTAGAAGCAGGAGTGGATGTGGTGGATGTAGCTGCAGGACCGATGGCAGGTTTAACCTCACAGCCAAGTGCAAATAGCCTGTACTATGCCCTTGAAGGAAGTGAAAGAAAGCCTGAAGTTGATATCCAGTCTTATGAAAAGCTTGGGCACTTCTGGGAGGATACGAGAAAATATTATGCTGATTTCGAAAGCGGCATGATGGCCCCTCATACAGAAGTATATGAACACGAAATGCCTGGGGGACAGTATAGTAACCTTCAGCAGCAGGCTAAAGCAGTAGGGTTAAGTCCCCGCTGGGATGAAGTGAAAAAAATGTACCGTCGTGTGAATGACATGTTCGGTGATATTGTAAAAGTGACGCCTTCTTCAAAAGTCGTGGGAGACATGGCGCTTTACATGGTTCAAAATGGGTTGAACGAAGATGATGTATATGAACGTGGTGATTCTCTGGATTTTCCAGACAGTGTAGTAGAATTTTTCCAAGGTTATCTTGGCCAGCCTTACGGAGGATTTCCTGCAGAGTTGCAGCGTATTGTTCTTAAGGGCAGAAAGCCGCTTCAGGTTCGACCGGGAGAGCTCCTGGACCCTGTAGATTTCAATAACCTGAAAGAGACATTATTTCATTCACTGGATCGTCAAGTGACAAGCTTTGATATGATCAGCTATGCCCTTTATCCAAAAGTTTTCATGGACTATCAAAAATTCACAGAGCAGTATGGAGATATGTCCGTACTGGATACGCCTACGTTTTTCTATGGAATGCGCCTCGGTGAAGAAATAGAAGTGGAAATTGAACAAGGGAAAACGCTGATTGTAAAAATGGTTTCAATAGGTGAAGCGCAAGTGGATGGTACAAGGACCGTTTATTTTGAGTTGAATGGTCAACCGCGTGAAGTAGTGGTGCGAGACGAAAATGTTAAAGCCACTGTGCACCAGCGCCCTAAAGCAGATAAATCAAATACAAAACATATCGGCGCCAGTATGCCCGGAACGGTTATTAAAGTAATTTCTGCTCAAGGTGAAAATGTGAAAAAAGGAGACCACCTGATGATTACGGAAGCAATGAAAATGGAGACGACCGTCCAGGCTCCATTTGATGGTGTAATCAAGGATATTTATGTGGAAAATAATGAAGCAATTCATGTTGGGGATCTCTTAATTGAATTTGAGTAATAGAGTGTGGACGATCTGCCTGTTCAACCAGGGCAGATCGTTTTTATGGTGTATACATAGGTATAGGTGAATACAATAAAAGGAAATTGGCGCCCCTACGTTTAGTGAGTTTTTCCGTTACGGTACATATTAACAGGAACGAGATTTTAAACGTTGTTGGTTGTTTTCTATAAGAGATTATTGCTTAAAATGGTCCAAACATTAAAGGGATCCTGAAGCATGGGATATTTTTAAAAACTGCTACTTGAGTTAAAGAGTCAAATTGATCGAAAAGTTTAGAAAGCTCTGGGAAAATCATCACCGAGAATGTAATATTATTTTTACTTTTTATAGAGGAAACCTTGCATTCCGGTCTGGAATTTGCTAGAAATAAGTAGGTGGATGACAATCGTCAAGAAATAGTCAATAAATGTAAACCTGTGAAGGTCTGCTTTACGTTACAATAGGTATAAACGTGGATTTTTGACCTGTTAAAGATGTCACAGATTTGTCACAAATTAATAAAAATCTATTGTTTAAATAGATAGAAGGTCAATTCCATGATACAATTACCTTGATGTTTCTTGTCCTAAAAGGATTTTAAGGCAGAAACAGCTCTCGACTTTACGCTTTCCCCAGAAGATGTAAAGGAAGTGTAAAGAAGGTAGAAGGAGGAGGATATTACGATGGACAACCCTAGAACAGTCGAATCCGCTTCTACAGATATGATCGGGCAGACTCCTGTCCGTGAATCTTCAATGTTAGCTGATATAAAGAGTCTGATTAAAGTAGGTATCATCAATTCCAATTTAATAACAACATTTGCAGGATTCTGGCTTGCTTTACATTTCACAGGATCTTCTTTTATAGACCACTGGGTCACCTTCTTGTTGACCATGGCCGGTACCGCTTTAGTAATTGCGGGTGGGTGTATTCTTAATAATTGGTATGATAGAGATATCGATCCGATAATGTCACGTACAAAGAATCGTCCGACAGTAACGGGAACAATGTCATTATCTCTCATTAAAGGACTCGGAATCGGCACATCCCTTCTTGGGGTAGTGGTTCTGTTATTTACCACGGTGGAAGCCGCGCTCTTTGGAGCGTTTGGATGGTTTGTTTACGTCGTACTTTATACGATGTGGTCAAAGAGACGGTACACTATAAACACGGTGATTGGAAGTTTCTCAGGTGCTGTACCTCCATTAATCGGATGGGCAGCAATAGATCCTGGACTTCAGCTTGAAGCCATCATCTTGTTTTTAATCATGTTTATTTGGCAGACGCCTCATTTTCTGGCATTAGCCATGAAGAAAAAGGAAGACTATAAAGCGGCTGGTATTCCCATGCTACCTGTTGTGCATGGATTTGAAATGACGAAGCGTCAAATCGTCATCTATGTAGCTTGTCTACTTCCGCTGCCAATATATCTGGCTTCATTAGGCAGCATTTTTTTAATTATTGCCTTCACGCTGTCAGCGGGATGGCTGGTTCTTGGCATCTACGGCTTCTTTATGAAAGATGATTACAAATGGGCTACTTGGATGTTTGTTTATTCTTTGAATTATTTGACGATCATGTTTTTAATGATGGTTGTAGTCACTCTGCCGTTTCCTTTTTAAAGTACTGACTCAATATTTTATTGAGTCAGTTCCTTAATAAATAAAGTACTTACAAGAGAAAGAGAGGTATCACTTATGAGAGGTTGGATGGGAAAATTCCGTACTCTGGCGCTTTTCGGAGCTCTTACCTTAATCCTGTCGGGTTGTGGTGTAGATAATCTGAGTGCCTTGAAACCTAAGGGTTACGGAGCGGAGTTATTATTAGATCTTATGATGATCAGCATTGCGATCATGATTTTTGTATTCGTTATCGTAATGGCCATTTATGCATTTGTCCTAATCCGTTATCGCGCAAAGAAAGGTCAGGAAAACATTATTCCTAAGCAAACGGAAGGTAATAAAGCTCTAGAAGTGATTTGGACAGTAATTCCAATAATTTTGCTTCTTGTATTAGCTGTACCTACTGTACAGGCTACCTTTGATCTAGCAGATCAATCATCTCAGGAAGATGAAAGCGCTATGACGATTGAAGTTACAGGAAATCAGTACTGGTGGCATTTTAACTATCCAAAAGAGGAAATTGCCATAAGTCAGGAGTTGTACATCCCTACAGGAGAACGCGTATACTTAAATCTTAAATCCAGTGACGTTATTCACTCTTTCTGGCTTCCTTCCATTGCCGGAAAAATGGATACAAACCCTGGTGAGAACATGAACACAATGTACTTAGAAGCATATGAAGAAGGAGTTTATTGGGGGCATTGTGCAGAACTTTGCGGTCCTTCCCACTCCCTGATGGATTTCCGGGTTGTGGCGGTTAGTCCTGATAAATTCGAACAATGGAAAGAAGACATGCAGAACGTAGATCCTGAAGCCACACCGGAGACTACATCAGCTCAGGAGGGTCAGGAATTGTTTAACAATAACTGTATGAGCTGTCATGCAGTCGGAGGCTCCTCGGCAGGCGTCGGACCAAATTTAACCAACTTTGGAAACCGCGAGAAAATTGCCGGTATTTTGGAACCGTCTAAAGAAAACCTGGTAAATTGGATTGTTAATCCGAATGAATTCAAGCCGGGCAATAACATGCCTGCAAATATTGTAGGCGAAGAGGAAGCAAGTAAAATTGCTGACTATTTACTTCAACTTAAACATTCGGATATCGGAAACGATGTTCCTACACGAAATACAGATAAGTAAGTTAGCTAGTATCAAAAATGAGAAAGAGGTTTGAAAAGGGAGGTTAAAGCGTGAGTACTACAGCAGCACAAAAAGGTGGGCTCGGCGCTGCGATTTGGGATTACTTGACTACTGTGGACCATAAGAAGATTGCACATCTTTACTTGGTAGCAGGAGGTCTATTCTTCTTAATCGGCGGGCTTGAAGCCATGTTAATACGAATTCAATTGATGAAACCAGATAACAATTTCATCTCTGCCGGGCTTTATAATGAAATGATTACGATGCATGGTACGACCATGATTTTCTTAGCAGCCATGCCGCTTATATTCGCTTTAATGAATGCGGTGGTTCCGCTGCAGATTGGAGCTCGTGACGTAGCGTTTCCATACTTGAACTCCTTAGGGTTCTGGCTGTTTCTATTTGGCGGATTAATGCTAAACGTTTCCTGGTTTACAGGAGGAGCTCCTGATGCGGGCTGGACAAACTATGCACCGCTATCGACTACATCACCGGGCCATGGAGTCGATTATTATGTAATGGGGCTGCAGATTTCAGGGGCTGGTACACTGATCGGTGGTATTAACTTCCTGGTAACTGTTGTTAATATGAGAGCGCCGGGTATGACATATATGCGCATGCCGCTGTTCACCTGGTCTACGCTTGTCACTAGTACTTTGATTTTATTTGCTTTCCCTGCTTTAACAGTAGGGTTGTTTCTAATGATGTTTGACCGCATGTTTGGTGCTGCCTTCTTTGATGTAGCCAAAGGCGGTAACGTTATTATTTGGGAGCATTTATTCTGGATATTCGGACACCCCGAAGTTTATATATTAATTCTTCCTTTGTTCGGAGCATTTAGTGATATATTCTCGACCTTTTCTAAAAAAAGGTTGTTCGGTTACTCAGCTATGGTTTTCGCAACTGTGCTGATCGGTTTTCTCGGTTTCATGGTGTGGGCTCACCACATGTTTACCGTAGGAATGGGACCAATTGCCAACTCCATATTTGCTGTAGCAACGATGGCGATTGCTGTTCCGACTGGGATAAAAATATTTAACTGGCTCTTTACGATGTGGGGCGGTCAGATTAGAATGACATCAGCTATGCTCTGGTCTGTAGCGTTCATTCCTTCCTTTACTATTGGAGGCATGACGGGTGTTATGCTTGCAGCAGCAGCAGCTGACTTCCAGTACCATGATACTTATTTCGTAGTAGGTCACTTCCACTACGTTATTGTCGGTGGTGTTGTCTTTGGTATTTTCGCAGCACTACATTACTGGTGGCCGAAAATGTTTGGTAAAGTTCTTAATGAAAAACTTGGTAAATTGGCATTCTGGCCGTTCTTTATCGGCTTCCACTTAACCTTCTTTATCCAACATTTTCTTGGATTAATGGGAATGCCGCGACGTTACTGGGTTTTCCTTGAAGGTCAGGGACTAGAAGCAGGTAATATGATTAGTACGATTGGCGCTTTCTTAATGGCTATTGGTTCAGTTATCTTCTTAATTAATGTTGTGTACACATCAGTTAAGGAGAAGAAAGCGGACGGCGATCCTTGGGACGGACGTACGTTAGAATGGACAATGCCTTCACCACCACCGCACTACAACTTCGTACAAACTCCATTAGTACGTGGATTAGACCCACTATGGGTGGAAAAAACAGAAGGTAAAGACAGTATGACACCAGCAGAACCACTTGGGGACATTCACATGCCTAACGCTTCCATTCTGCCGTTCACAACGTCAGTGGGACTATTTATAGCAGGTTTTGGATTTATTTATCAAACCGATGATAAGACTTGGCTTGTGGCTTCCGTTATTGGGATGGCAATAACCTTTGGTTCGATGCTCACACGTTCTCTGAAAGATGATCTTGGGCACCATATTCATAAAGAAGAGCTGGAAGAGGATATTAAGAAAGGGGTTGGCAAATAATGAGTCATGAAGATGTACTGAATCCAAAACAAATGCCGCATGATCCAGAAAAAGCCACCCTTGAAGGTAGAAATAAATTTCTTGCTTTTTGGTTTTTCCTAGGCGGAGAAACTGTACTATTCGCCAGCTTATTTGGAACTTATATTGCTTTAAATAGTTCCACAACTGGTGAAAATACTCCTGAACATCTATTTGGGCTTGAGCTGGTTTTCCTCATGACTATGATGCTTTTGACGAGTTCACTTACTAGTGTCTATGCGATTTATCATATGAAAAACCAGGACTTTCGTAAAATGCAGACATGGTTGGCTATTACGGTCCTACTGGGACTTGGTTTTCTAGGGTGTGAAATATATGAGTTTCTTCACTATATTCATGAGTATGAGTTTACCTTTGGGTCTTCGGCCTTCGCTTCATCGTTTTACACCCTGGTCGGATTTCACGGAGGCCACGTTCTATTTGGACTTTCCTGGATCGTTTCTCTAATGCTCCGGAATCAAAAACGCGGCTTGAATTTATATAACGCTCCGAAATTCTATGTAGCAAGCCTTTACTGGCACTTCATTGACGTCGTATGGGTATTTATCTTTACGGTCGTTTACCTTATGGGAAAGGTGGGTTAATCAATGGCAAATAGCTCCCATTCGAAGCCTACAAGACAGATGGAATATGAAAAGAAACAGCATAAAGAAGAGATGAAGCAACAGGTTATCACCTTCGTGCTTATGATTCTGTTTACCTTTGTAGCTTTTGGCATGGTGATCATGGAAGTGAATTCCTACTTCGTCATCCCAACATTAATTATCCTGGCGATTGTACAGGTGGCATTCCAGCTTTATTACTTTATGCACATGAAGAATAAAGGACATAATATGCCTGCCTTAATGATGTATGGTGGTGCTGCAGTAGCAGGACTTACCATTATCACTTTTTCCTCCATTATCTGGTGGTAATCTAACTTAAAAGATAATAGGTAACTTATTACAAAAAGACCGGGTCCCCGGTCTTTTTGTATGCCTGCGAAAGTTATGGCTAAATTATGAACAATCCGTGATCTCCCTTTGAAGGACTCGTTTTTTTGGATAAAGTTAGTTAAAATAGAGAAGAAAGAAATTAAACTGAGGTGAGATGCCAATGTGGTTAGAACTTCAAATATTCGGCTTTCGAGCATTATGGAGTCCTTTTTATTTATTATTTGTCTGTTTGTTAGCGGCTCTTTATTTTTATATAACCGGACCAAAAAGACCGGAAGGGGTGGAACATCCTTCTATATCACAACAAGTGATGTTTTATTCAGGTATGGTCCTGCTTTACGCTATTAAGGGCTCTCCTGTGGACCTGTTAGGTCATATTATGTTTACGGCCCATATGACGCAGATGGCCCTTTATTATCTGCTATTCCCGATACTCGTCATTAAAGGATTGCCGTCCTGGATCTGGAAGAAGCTTTTCCAAGTTAAAGGACTCGGAAATATATTAAGGTTTTTCACGAAGCCCCTATTGTCGCTTCTATTGTTTAACGGGTTATTTTCTCTTTACCACATGCCTGTTATTTTTGACTTTGCCAAATCTGACGATATTGCGCACGCTATTATTACTACGGTCATACTGTTTACTGCTTTTGTAATGTGGGTGTCTGTATTCCCACCACTAGAAGAGTTGAACAGACTCAGCCCGATCATGAAGATTGGTTTTATCTTTGCCAATGGAGTACTTATAACTCCTGCGTGTGGATTAATTATTTTTGCAGGAACTCCTTTATACGAAACCTATTCCCAATCCGGGGCCTGGATTCAGGCGATGAGCTTATGTGTGCCTGCTAATGTATTAAATGATATCGCAGCCAACTTAAGCGGCCCGAGTTATTTTACGCCAATGCCTTTAGTTGAAGATCAGCAACTGGGCGGGATCATCATGAAAATTACTCAAGAAATAATTTTCGGAGCGATCATTGCCTATATATTCTTCAGCTGGTTTAACCAGGAGAGAAACACAATTGATCCAATACCTGCTCATATACCAAGCGAATCATAAGATCAGGGAAAGTCTATAACAGTGAATAGACTTTCCCTGACCAATTGTTTTCAGTTGTCCGAAAAGAGGTGGAAAGATGCCAATATTACCGACCCTTAGTACTTTTTTTATTGTGTTAAGTGCTGTACTCGTTGCCATTGGATGGCTACTCATCGCGAAGAATAAGAGAGTCGCTCATAAAAAAGTGATGGTTGCCGGAGCCATCAGCGCGTTAACGTTTTTTATTATTTATGTGAGCCGGACCATTTTTGTCGGAAATACTAGTTTCGGTGGTCCAGATGAAATCAAAATTTATTATACGGTTTTTCTGATCTTTCATATCATATTGGCCACAGTAGGCGCGGTGTTCGGAATTATTACCTTAACGCTTGCGTATAAACGCAAAATTCCTAAGCACCGTAAAGTAGGACCGGTAACCAGTATCATCTGGTTTTTTACTGCTATTACAGGTGTAGCGGTGTACTTACTTTTATACATTATTTATGACGGCGGGACGACAACCAGCATGATAAAAGCTATATTAGGGACGTAGAAATTTTAAAAAAAGCAGCGAACGTGTTCAAAGCGTTGCGCTGCTTTTTTTAGCTTATTAAGTTTACTACGGTTTTCGCTCCTTCTATAAGGCTTTAGAGAAAATTTATCTTTTTAAAAGGCTTTTATTGAACGTTTAGGTTGTTTAAGGGAGTGGAAGAACAGGTATATAGAAGACTATTATAACGTGAGCATACATAGGAAAGGAATGGAACTGTATGAGTATATACACAGAACGCCTGCGGTTGATGCCTGTTTCATTGGAGTTAGCTCAAACGCTAATGAAAAATCCCCTGTCCTTTTATTATAAATATCAGCTCCCCTGGAATAAAAATTGGCCTCATTATGGTTTGAAGGCTATTATGCCTATTTACGCAGAAAAACTTGAACAGGACAAAGAAGAATTTGGTTTTGGACCCTGGGTTATAATGGATGCATCAGGAAAACGTGTCTTAGGTGATATTGGATTTAAAGGCAGGCCTGATGATAATGGAATAATTGAAATTGGATATCACATCGTTAGTTCAGAAAGAAATACAGGTTACGCTTCTGAAGCTGTGGATCATTTATGTACATGGGCGTTTAGTCATCCTGAAGTAAAGGGTGTGGAGGCAGAATGTGATCGAGAAAACATTGCTTCTCAGAAAGTGCTGATCAATAATGGTTTTTCTCATACTGGAAAAACCGGAGATATTCTACTATTTAAAAAGGAAAGAAAGGTGCATAACCCAAAGCCTGACTGTTATAAAGAAGGCTTATAAAAAGCCTGAAGCTATTTAGCTTCAGGCTTTTGTTTTTATAGTTTAAAATTCCATTTAATAATTCCGGCTTCTTTGGCGGAATTGAAGGCAATGACCACCAGTGGACCTAAGATAAAACCAACCAGCCCTATCAATTGGAGGCCAAGATACATGGCTATCAAAGTAGCAAGGGGGGAAAGCCCGATATGGCGACCCATAACCTTCGGCTCGACCGTTCTGCGAATGGCTAACAAGGTAATCGCCAATATACCGAGCTTAGCACCCATAGAAATGTCCCCAATAATCATCATATACACCGACCAGGGTCCAAGAATAACGATAGAGCCGATGATAGGAATGAAATCAATCATCCATATAATCAGTGACATGATAAGAGCCACTTCGGGAGCTATCCATAACAATCCAGCTAAAGAAACGATAAATATGATGATACTCACTAAAAACTGGGCTTTTAAAAAACCAAAAACTACATACGCTAAACGTGCATTCATAAACTTAACTTTCTCAGAAGTAGCTTCCGTAAAACCAGCATGCATTTTTTCCCTGAGGCGGGGCAGTTCCAGCATAAATAAAAATAAAGCAATTAAATATACAAGAAAACTGACTAAGTATTCAGGTATTTTGGCAGCTACAGACGCAATATTGGATAGCTGCAGCTGCTGGGAAATAGCCGTAGTAGTGCGATCAAAAGCATTCGTCAATTCATTCGCTACTTTATCGACGAATTCCTGGGGCATATTGCGGGTGAAACTGTCCATATTGTTCTGCCAATTCAGAAGTACCTGATTCATTTGATTAATATATTCCGGCGCATGGTCGGCAAGCTGAACAATTTGAGCAACGGCCCTCGTAACCGCAAACGTCCCGAGTAAACCCAGAAAGATTAGAAACAGCAAGAATACAATTGTAACAGCCATTTTTCGGTTCATTCGGAACCTGAATTGCATCCATCGAATGGATGGGTTAAGGAATAAAGCGGTCACCAGAGCTAAAATTAATGGGATAGAGACTGGCAGTATATAATATCCCGCAATGATAAGTAGTATGAAAAGCCCTATGAGGACCCATTGTTTTTTAGTTAGATATCGGAACAATTTATGTATGGATCTCCTTTCCCTAAACCAACTCGACAAATCTGGAAGGCATTTTTAAAAAAAGCCGCTCATCATTTAAGTAATGATGTGCGACTCCATTGGAACATTCCGAACATCGAATGGGCGACTACCATCGGAAGTGTTTATTTACGCTGTTCCGGGTTGTTGGAAAGCTCTTTAACTTTTTCAAGAACTTCCTGATTCTGGTTTTCTTCCGCCCATTTGGTTAGTTTCTCAAGCACGATATGCTCAGGTACCTGATTGTGGTATTTATTCGCAGGCTCCTGAATTTTCTTAATTAAATTTCTTGCTTTTTCAATAATACCTTCAGAAAAGCCTTCCTGTTCGCCGTATTCCACGCCGTGCGGATAGTAGTGACGTCCCAGTAGAGGATCCATCAATCGGATAACTGCATCACCACGGTCGACATCCCCTTCAATGGCAAAGCCCTGTACGCGTACGTAATAAGTCACGTTTTTCTCTGGAGCATCCAATTTATAGTCGTAGGTCACACGTTCGTAATCCCAGGATCCACCTAGAATGAAACCGTTACTTTCCATTAGTTCCGTTAAGGGTTTGAAATCTACAACCAGTCCATCTAAACCTGTGCTTTCTAGTTTCATCTCTTCCACCTCACAAATAGTATGTATTTCATTAATTTTAGTACGAAAAAGCTGAACTTGCAATTTCTGAGATTTCTTATACGCCTTTATTCAGCATTATAGACGTTATCTATTTAATTATACTACATAAGGATCATGGTTGCATGTAATAATTTTGTTGAAATGGGGACACTAATCATTGATATTGAATTACTATAAGGAGGATTTCCTATGAAAACAGTGAAAGACATAATGACTAGTGATGTATCTGTATGCCGTACGGATGATACGCTTAGTTCAGCTGCTCAAATTATGAAACAGAAGAACGTAGGGGCTGTTCCTGTATGCGATAATCAGGGTCAGTTGATGGGTATGGTAACCGACCGTGACTTAGTTCTGCGTGGTTATGCCGATAAGAAACCAGAAACTACTCCAATCCAGCAGGTCATGAGCGATCGTTTATACAACTGTAGCCCAGAGACTACGCTTGAAGAAGCGAGTAAAATAATGGCTGAGCATCAAATCCGCAGACTTCCAGTCGTGGAAAATGGAAAATTATCAGGGATCATCTCTCTTGGTGATTTATCTGTAGAAGATATGTCAGACCATGCGGCTGGCGTAGCTCTTCAAGACATTTCTGAACGCCCTGAACTTCATTAAGTGATTCAATAGGAAGACCTGCTGCTTTCAGCAGGTCTTTTATTTGTACAAAGGAAGCGATAGCGGTATTTTTGGAATCAATAAAGTTAAAATAATCCAAAATATATAGGCACCAGTACACTTTGTATTTCCCTTAAGAGCAGTACCTGTTGCAAGTATAAGTTAAGTAAAATGTAAAATTGTATATGAAGCAGACTTAAACCTGTGATAAGCTAAGCGCATCAAAGAACGATTTACGGAAACCCAAGAATAGCTTTAGAAAGGGGGAATGGTTTAAGAGCTATGCGCAAGTTTGCAGATGATATGTTTATCGTGTTGATCTCGCTGTTTTTATTCTACATATTCGTGTTGAACGTTAATAATTTTACATTTTTGGACGGCAATCAGGCACTCCTTTTAGTTGCTTCGATTAGTGTGGTGGCAGCTAGTCTTTGGATTGGAGTCCGATTGAGTAAATGGCTGCGTTCTTTCAGGTACACTTTTATTGTAAAGACTCTCCTATCTAGTGTCATCCTCTTATTTTTCAGTTACCAGCTTTATTCTCCTTATTATTATTCCTCGAATCATCTAGAAGAAGTGGGTGTGAAACAGGCAGCATCCTATTTTCAGGTTAACGAAGAAATACAGTCGGATAAGGAACGTGAACAAAAGATTAAAGCAATGATGACGGAAATGATGGCCTTTGCCACTTTACAAACTGAACAACTTCCAAAAGGAGAATTAGTCGACATACATACGATTGAAATAACTCGGGATTACTATAGATTTCACTTAACTTTGGAAATCAAACGCTCCTTTGGAACAGATATTTTAAAAGAAACATATCGATTCACATTCACGAGAGAGGGTGGAAAATTTAAAATCAATGGATTTGAAAAATTAGACTAGAAAGTCCTGCTTTTCTCAAATTTCCTTCACAAGATAAGAACGTCCTTATTTTAGGTGCATAGGCTATAGAGTAGATCTAACAGTGAGGTGTGAACTTATGAGTACAAATGAATTGCACCCGAATGTCCAGCGCTTTAAAGAATTTGTGGATGATCATCCTCGTGTAAAGGAACAAATCC
>NZ_JBAPTY010000384.1:0-31227 GCF_049282395.1 Halobacillus sp.
ATCAAACTCTCCATAAAAGTTGAGATTGATTAGCTCTTTGCACACCGAATGTGCTTGTTTGAATTCCTTCTATAATGAAAGAATATCTTGACGTACTGGTTGGTTCGTTCAGTTTTCAAAGATCAAATACTGCCTCACCGACAGTAATCAAATTCTAGCATAATGTGTTAGAAACTGTCAATGCTTTTAATAGAATTTGTTGAATAAAGTTTTTGTTTTGCTTTTGTAAAGTTGCTCTCAAATAAGCAACGTTTACTACTTTACATTGCTGACAAAGAAAAGTCAACAGTTTCTCTTCATTTTTTATAGTTGCCTAATCGAAATGCTTAGCTTTAAAGTTAAAACGCATAACTGCAGATGTTAAAAAGCACTCCTCTACAGAATATTCCATGCAGCAGGAGCACCTTTTTAAGATTTTATATAATAAATGGATTGTTGTCTTTTTTTGCGGATGATCTTTGCTGCTAGTTTAGCACCTCGTTTATCATCTGATACTACCAGAATTTCCTCAGGGCAGTCGAACCTCTCTTTTATAGTCCTGGATAAATAACTCAAAGGGATATTTTCTGCTCCAGGATATGGGGATCGGTAAGCTGAAATATAATCCCGTATATCAATTACACAAAGATCAGCGCCAGAAAGATTGGATTGGTTATAAGGTTTTAAAGCTGTTTTTTGATAAGCATTGTACAAGAATAAGCCTGCTATAAAAAATATAGTCATATAGAATAAAGTCATGATTCTAACCCTTTCTAATTAAAAAACTAGTTCTCCAGTCCACTTCAACATGCCGCCTTGCATGTTTTTCACTTGATGAAACCCTTTTTCTTTCATGAATTCAGCCGCGTTCATGCTTCGACTCCCCGACCTGCAAACAAGTATATACTCTTTATCTTTCGAGTATTGATCAATTTCATAAGGGATGTTCCCCAGAGGAATATGCTTTGCTGTCGGAACCATCCCCTGTGCTACTTCCTCATTTTCTCTTACATCTATAATTGTCAGCGGTTTATCTTGTGATATCATCTTATCTACTTCCTGAGGTGTAATTTCTTCAATTTGACTCATAAATTCTCCTCCTTCAAATCTTCTTACAAGATTTATTCTATTAAAATAAACTTCAAAGTCAAGAGATTGAATTGACCCCAATTCAAACATATAAAAGCCACCCCCAAAATAGTTTGGAGGCGGCTTTTGTATTCATTAATTCGCTACGATATTCACAAGTTTACCAGGTACGGCTATTACTTTTCGTACGGTTTTTCCTTCGAGCCACTGTTGGACATTTTCATTTTCTAACGCCTGTTTTTCTAAGTCTTCTGCAGAAGCCTCTTGATTAACCATCATTTTAGCCCTTACTTTACCCATTACCTGTACGACAATTTCGACCTCATCTTCTACGAGCTTTTCCTCATCGAATATTGGCCATTGCTGATACGTAATTGTTCCTGGATATCCAAGCTTTTCCCATAACTCCTCTGCCAAATGAGGGGCTACCGGGGAAAGAAGCTTCACGAATCCTTCTACATATGATTTTGGAAGTTCCTCTACTTTATAACCTTCGTTAATGAATACCATCATTTGAGAGATACCCGTGTTGAAACGAAGCGCTTCAAAGTTTTCGGTAACTTTTTTAACCGTTTCGTGATACACCTTTTCAAGCTTATCCTCAGAAACGTCCTGCTTGATTGAATCTGATAGTTCACCGTCCACAACGAATAATCTAAACACACGATCAAGAAAACGACGTGCACCGTCAAGACCATTTGTAGACCATGCTACGGATGCGTCTAATGGTCCCATAAACATTTCATAAAGTCTTAACGTGTCCGCTCCATGGGTATGAACAATATCATCTGGATTCACTACGTTGCCTTTAGATTTGCTCATTTTTTCGTTGTTTTCACCAAGGATCATCCCCTGATTGAAAAGTTTTTGGAAAGGTTCTTTAGTTGGTACTACACCTGCGTCGTAGAGAACTTTATGCCAGAAGCGAGCGTATAACAAATGAAGAACAGCATGTTCCGCACCACCAATATACACATCGACAGGAAGCCATTTTTTAAGCTTTTCATAATCGCCAAGCTCCTGTTCATTGTTCGCATCAATATACCTAAGGTAATACCAGCAACTGCCGGCCCATTGCGGCATGGTGTTCGTTTCACGCCGTCCCTTCATTCCTGTGTCCGGGTCAACTACATTCACCCAGTTCGTAATATTGGCAAGTGGAGACTCGCCGGTACCGGACGGCTTAATTTCTGTCGTTTTAGGTAGCACTACTGGTAATTCTGTCTCAGGAACCGGAGTAACGGAACCATCTTCCCAGTGGATAATTGGAATAGGTTCCCCCCAATAACGCTGCCTGCTAAATAGCCAGTCACGTAACCGATAGGTCGTCTGTTTTTTACCTCGGCCGTTATTTTCCAGCCATTCAATCGATTTATCTATTGCTTCATCCTTGTCCAGTCCATTTAGAAAATCTGAGTTAATGTGTTTGCCATCACCTGTATAGGCTTCTTCATTCACATTACCGCCTTCAACAACCGGGACAATTGGCAAATTAAATTTCTGAGCGAACTCATAGTCCCGTTCATCGTGGGCAGGAACAGCCATTATCGCTCCGCTTCCGTAGCTCATTAAAACATAATCAGCTACCCAGATTGGAAGTTTCTCTCCATTAATAGGATTAATCGCATAGGAACCAGTGAATACTCCGGACTTGTCTTTAGCTAAATCCGTTCGCTCCAGATCACTTTTATTCATAGCTTTTTCTACATACATTTGAACTGATTCCTTATGGTCAGGTGAAACGATTTGTTCCACGAGCGGATGCTCGGGAGCAAGCACAGCATAAGTAGCACCGAATAAGGTATCCGGCCTGGTCGTAAATACATCAAACGTCCCTTTATCTCCTTCGATATGGAAGGTTACTTCGGCTCCTTCTGATTTTCCGATCCAATTGCGCTGCATATCCTTAATACTTTCAGGCCAATCTAAATCTTCCAGATCATCAAGCAGCCGGTCAGCATATGCCGTGATTTTCAACATCCACTGTTTCATAGGTCTGCGTTCAACGGGATGATCCCCTCGCTCACTCTTACCGTCAATCACTTCTTCATTAGCGAGTACCGTTCCTAATGCAGGGCACCAGTTCACAGCAACTTCATCTATATAAGCTAACCCTTTTTCATACAATTTCAGAAAGATCCATTGCGTCCACTTGTAATAATCAGGATCAGTCGTGTTTACTTCCCGATCCCAGTCATAGGAGAAACCAAGCTCCTGAATTTGGCGGCGGAAGGTCTGAATATTTTGAGCGGTGAATTCCTCTGGATCGTTACCTGTATCCAGCGCATACTGTTCTGCCGGTAGTCCAAAGGCATCCCAACCGATTGGATGCAATACTTCATACCCCTGCATCCTCTTCATTCTTGAGAGGATATCTGTTGCTGTATATCCTTCAGGATGCCCTACATGCAAGCCTGCTCCAGAAGGGTACGGGAACATATCCAAAGCATAAAATTTCTTCTTCTCTGATTCGCTGTCCGTCTTGAACGTTTTCTGATCAAGCCAGTATTTCTGCCACTTCTTTTCTATTTTCTTATGATCAAAAGCCATTTCTTTTCCTCCTCATGTTCCTATCAAAATACAAAAAGCCCCTCATCCCTATATGGGACGAGAGGCTTGATTCCCGCGGTACCACCCAAATTAACGTTATTTAAACGTTCACTCGTGTATCGATAACGGCGATTCACCGGCAAAAAGCTACCATTAATGTTCACTTCTGCGACATCCGAGGCGAGTTCGTAATAATCAAGGACAGCTTTCACCAGCCGCTGCCTCTCTAAAAGCTTGATCTTTCACTACTACTCCTCTTCCACGTCATTAAGTTTATAATCGTATCTTAATGAAACCAAAACTCTTTGTCAAGTTTATCAAGCCTATGTTTATAGTTAGATGATATAAGGTAAACAAAACAATAAGGATTCCTATAAGGAGGTCGTATCCATGAAAAATTTAGTCCGTAAAGCTGCGAATTATGCGAAGCGAAATCCACAAAAAACCAAGAGTTATGCGCGTAAAGCTGTAAATAAGCTTCAAAATCGGAGCAGTAAATCAAAAGTTAAATAATTGGGATTTCTCATAAACTGCATCTTCTCAGATGCAGTTTTTTTCTTTTATACTTCTACTAAGCTCACTGCTCTGCTCCCCCTGTTGATAGCGAGCCGGATACCTCGTGTTGTAATGGATGAAACTTTACATACATGATAATAATTGTACGTAAAGCTCATCAATCCGATCATCTTTATGGATTATTATTTCTAAAACAGCCAATTTAATGGTCAGATGATTAGGAATTATAATTCGAACGTCATCCATGCTACAATAATCCTTGCCTTAACCAAATTAAAAGGAGCTATTAGAACCAATGACTTTGCAGCCAATTCTAAACTACGCCCACTCTTTAATAGAAAATGTTATTTCTGAGGGAGACACTGCCGTTGATGCTACTTGTGGTAATGGTCACGACACGTTATTCCTCACCGGTCTAGTAGGGGAAAAAGGATATGTTTACGGCTTCGACATTCAAGAACAAGCGATCATCAAAACCGAGGAACGGTTAAAAAAACATCAAGTAGAGGAGCGGGTAACTCTAGTTCAGGACTCTCACGCACAATTAGCTAAGTACATCTCTTCGGTCCATCAATCACAAATTAAAGGAGCCATTTTTAACTTAGGCTATTTGCCAGGAAGTGATAAAACCATTGTGACCACACCAACAGAGACGATTTCTTCCATAGAACAGCTCCTTTCCTTCTTACAACAGGGAGGAATGATTGTTCTAGTAATTTACCATGGTCATGCGGGAGGAAAAGAAGAAAAAAATGCTTTACTAGAGTATGTCGCATCTTTGGATCAAAAGTCATTCAGGGTGCTGCAATACGGTTTCATTAATCAGAGAAATACGCCACCTTTTATTATAGCAATAGAAAAAACTTAGCCTGGCTCCTACAATGGACGACCAGGCTTTAATTTATGGTACATTTTTGTATTATAGTAAAAGAACTTCGCTTTACGGCCACTTACTTTAAGCAGATCTTTAACAAAGCTTTTCGCATTATCAATCTTTCCAACTTTACGGTCAGCCAGATACATGCCAACCAGACCTTCATGTATCATTTGATGAAACGCTGTATCAGGAAGTTCTTGTACTTCTTGATGAGTTTGCCGGACAAAATACTCAAATCTGTGCTTCATCTGTTCTTCATGGGCATAATAAGCGCAGAAATTTAAATCTCCTTCTTCTTCGTCTTCTCTCTGGTCAATGTAGTAATCCAGCAGTATATGAAGCCCCTGCATAAAAGGGAAGTAACTTCTTTCCACTTGCGCTGCAAGCGATTCATCCATACGGCCGTTAAGCATATAAGATACCAGGCAGAAGATTCCTAAAGTAGAGCCTGTACAAGCTGAAAACTCATACCACTCTAAATGAGGCCACTCGGATTGATGATCTTTAAACCAACTTTTAAGACGTGGTATTCTTTCCTCTTCAATCACGTGTTTATGTACTTGCAAGTCAGTATATAATGACCCAAGTTTTAACGTATGTTTCTGCACCAGGGGATAATCCGAAGAGGCCTTAAGTACATTCTGGCAGGTATGTACAAGATCCCTTAAATAATTTCCATCATTTTTATCATCACGATAATGATAATAATCTTTGACTTCATTTTCCGGAGTCAAAGCATCCGCCATGGATTGATGAAGCATACGAAAATCGATTGGATCCATAGAAGTACTGCGGTCACATAAATTATCAAGATAGTCACTAATGGTCTGATACGCAACAATAAAGCGAATGGACTCTTTCCATTGCGGTCCAGCAAGCATGGAGTAAATAGAGCCTCCTTCACAATGGAAGGTCTTATCTTCAATACTAGCTATCGCCTGGGTTCTCAATTCTTTGTTAGGAATTTTCTTAGCCCGATCCATCCAATAATTCAATTCCTTATGGACTTCAGGAAAAACTTCCTTATAAACGCGAAACATTAAATGAACAGCATTTTGTGGTACTTGGGCTGTCACTACAACTCCTCCTTATCTGCTTGCTTCACCTGAAAATGGATAAAATTCAGAGCAAAATTGTAGACGTCTTCCTGCTCAGGTTCATTAAAGATTTCATGATAGAAACCCGGCCATTCTTTATAGGTTTTCTCTTTACATCCGACTTTGTGAAACCATTCTTTTGTTTTCTCAGGATCTACCATATGATCCTCTCCTGCCTGCATAACTAATAAAGGCACATCCGGAAACTCTTCAACTTCTGAAAATGACTTCTTAATCGCTTTTCGGAATTCCTTATACCATCGAATAGATACCTTCTTTATTATAAGAGAATCCTGTTTATCTTTGGCAATAATCTCTGGATTGCGGGTTACATACTCTGGTTTAAAAGGAGCTTTCACGAGTACGGATGGCCAAACCTTATTTATTACATGGGTGACCGCTTCGAGAGACTTGCTGGCTCCGTTCAGTATACCAGCTGCAGGCGACGAGAGAATTACTCCATTCACTGACGGTTTTAATTCCTGCATAACCCGCATCACAACCGTCCCTCCCATACTATGGCCCAGTAAAAATACAGGACGAGAAGAATCTGCTTTTTGCAGCCATTGACGCACAGTATCTATGTAGGTTTCAAATTTCTTTATATGACCTTTCTTTCCTTCTGCTAGTCCCTGGCCTGGCAGATCACCATAAATGACATTAAATCCACCTTTTTGAAAGCTTTCAGCCAATGAATGATAACGTCCGGCGTGTTCAAATGCTCCATGCACAATAATGATGGTTGCTAAATTTTGATTGGAGTTTAATCGTTTCACTTCTACACGGCTCCTATCACTTTGCTATACTTAATATAACCATATTATAAGGGGGTTTAGTATGATTTGCGAATATAAAGGAAAAGAACCTCAGATAGATGATACTGCTTATATTGCTGAAGATACTGTAATCACTGGGGATGTAACGATCGGAGCGTACTCAAGTATTTGGTTTAAAACAGTCATCCGTGGAGATGTATCATCCGTACATATTGGCAGCAATGTGAACATTCAGGATCTTAGTCTTCTTCATCAGAGTCCTGGTCTTCCATTGGTGATTGAAGATGGCGTTACGGTTGGGCACCAGGTTACCCTTCACTCTCCGCACATTAAGAAAAATGCTTTAATAGGCATGGGGTCCTTAATACTTGACGGAGCTGAAATAGGAGAACAGGCTTTTATTGGCGCCGGCAGTCTTGTGCCTCCAGGTAAAGTAATCCCTCCGAACACCCTTGCTTTCGGCCGGCCGGCTAAAGTCGTACGTGAATTGACCGAAGATGATATCAAAGAAATGAATCGAATCCGAACCAGTTATGTAGAGAAAGGGCAATATTATAAAGGAATACAAGGTTAAACAATCTAACGATCATCGTATCTATATTATTATTAAAAAGGGAACTTCCTCTTTTAGGAAGTTCCCTTTTTAATACACGAGCAGTTTATTAACTGAAACGCTGTTTTAACTCTTCTGCCTTATCTGTTCTCTCCCACGGAAATTCTACATCCGTGCGGCCAAAGTGACCATAGGCAGCTGTTTGCCTATAAATGGGTCTGCGCAAATCAAGCATTTTAATGATGCCTGCAGGACGGAGATCAAACAATTCTCTTACAGCTGCCACGAGGTCTTCTTCAGCTACCTTTCCTGTGTCAAAGGTGTTAATGGAAATGGACACTGGCTGCGCTACCCCAATAGCATAGGCTAATTGCACTTCAACTGTATCAGCAAGACCAGCTGCTACAATATTTTTAGCTACATATCTGGCCGCATAGGCAGCAGAACGGTCCACCTTAGTAGCATCTTTTCCACTGAATGCCCCGCCCCCATGACGCGCATAGCCGCCATAAGTATCTACAATGATCTTTCTGCCAGTTAATCCGGCGTCACCTTGAGGTCCTCCAATAACGAAGCGGCCTGTAGGGTTAATAAAGTACTTTGTGCTGTCATCAATTAGATGAGAAGGGACAACAGGATCAATAACCTGTTCTTTTAAATCTTTTTTTATTTGTTCAAGTGTAATTTCTTCTGCATGCTGGGTTGATATAACGATCGTATCCACTCGAACAGGTTGATCATTAACGTCGTATTCAATCGTTACTTGCGTTTTTCCATCTGGGCGAAGATATTCCAATGTTCCGTCATTACGTACATCTGATAATCTTTTGGAAAGTTTATGAGCTAATGAAATCGGTAACGGCATCAGTTCTTTGGTTTCATTATTAGCAAAACCAAACATGAGTCCCTGGTCTCCGGCTCCTATAGCTTCTATTTCATCATCACTCATTTGACCTTCTCTGGATTCATAGGCAACATCTACGCCGCCGGCAATGTCAGGAGATTGCTCATCAATGGCTGTCAATACAGCACATGTATCAGCGTCAAATCCAAATTTAGCTCTTGTATATCCAATTTCCTTAATGGTTTTACGAACAATGGCTGGAATATCAACATACGTATTGGTACTGATTTCTCCTGAAACAAGTACTAGTCCCGTTGTTACCGTTGTCTCACATGCAACTCTTGCATTTGGATCATTTTTTAAAATTTCATCTAAAATAGCATCAGAAATCTGGTCACAAATCTTGTCCGGATGACCTTCTGTAACAGATTCTGATGTGAATAACCGGCGATTGGCTGGCATTCTGAAAAACTCCTCCTTCTGTAAGTACAAAGTATTTAGACGGAACTCTTTACCAGTATGTGTAGAAACTTTTTCATAGTCTCAATCTATGTTCTTTTCTTATGGATGTCACAACCTAAGGTGCAAGCAATTTGGAATAGCAATCGGCATATCACTTGGTGTAGATATTGCCTTAAAAATAGAAAAAACCCTTCCTGACTCGAGGAAAGGGGGCTGCTTCCTTTCGCTCTTATCGTCCAAGGAGTATTCGTCCTTGCTTCAGGTTAGCACCATGTCATATTTTACATGACGGTTGCTGGGCTTCAAAGGGCCTGTCCCTCCACCTACTCTGGATAAGAGAGTTTCCGTTCTAAGATATCGTATCGAAAACGTACTTTAATGTCAATTAAAGCACTAATGCTGTGAGGAACGCCCATTTCCAGGATTTACTCTCTCGTTTCAATATTGGTCTCCCATTGTAATGGCCACCAAATTTTTTGGCGAAAATAATAAACCTTCTGCCTATTCCTACATAGTATAATTCATATGACTTTTCACATTCTCATTTCTTCATTTCCTCTATACTAAAGGAAGAAATTAATCACCTCTTAACGCACTTGGAAATAATTGAATGGTTTTTCAACTTCACACCGGTATTCGAATGAACGTCTATCCTAAACGTTTTCCCGAATTCACCCATTGCCGTTCCGTTAAGGGATGATTAGATAATAAAAGAATTCCCTGTCCTCAATATTGCTGAATATCTAATAAATGTCGTGCTTTTTCCAGATCATCCAGCTTGCAAAAAACAACTTTAAGATTTAACCTGACAATCACAAAAATTATTGAAAGCATTTTCATTATTAGTATGGATTAATAAAACGATTGTGTTATACTAATGTTCAGATTAACACATAGCTTGGTTTAAAATTTTCTTATAAAGGCGGGTAGACACATATGAGTGCCATTAATCAAATGTCAGAATTGAATCTTTTATTAGCTCAAGACCATGTCCACCATCAATTATCGGTCCCTCAGCTAGTGGAAAGGGTTCTGGATCGCAACGAAGGAACATTGACAAATAAAGGTGCCATCCAGGCCACAACCGGTGCTTATACGGGAAGGTCTCCCAACGACAAATTCATTGTCAAGGATGACCAGTCTAGCCAATTGGTCGACTGGGGCAAAGTAAATCAACCTATTGAAGACAAAGTTTTTGTAAACCTTTATCATAAAGTACTGGATTACTTGAAAAATCGCAATGATTTATTTGTTTTTAAAGGATACGCAGGGGCAGATGAAAAGTTCCGCCTTCCGATTCAGGTAATTAATGAGTTTGCATGGCATAACTTGTTCGCCCACCAAATGTTTATTAGACCAGACGAAGAAGAAGAGAAAAATCATGAGGCAGAATTCACGGTTATCTCTGCACCTACTTTTAAAGCGGACCCTGAAGTAGATGGAACCAACTCAGAAGCCTTTATTATGATCTCTTTTAAGCATCGTGTAGTACTCATTGGCGGAACGGAGTATGCAGGCGAAATAAAAAAATCTATTTTTTCAGTTATGAATTACTTATTGCCACAAAAAGACGTGCTTCCTATGCATTGCTCCGCAAACATCGGAAAAGAGGGAGACGTAGCTCTGTTTTTTGGTTTATCCGGAACAGGCAAGACAACCTTGTCCGCTGATCCTCATCGAAAATTAATCGGGGACGATGAACATGCATGGTCTAATTACGGTATCTTTAATATAGAGGGCGGTTGTTATGCAAAATGTATCAACTTATCTCAAGATAAAGAGCCCCAGATATTTAATGCGATTCACTTCGGTTCCGTTCTCGAAAACGTAGCTCTCGACAGCGGATCACACACCCCAGACTACGATGACGTAAGCCTGACTGAAAATACAAGAGCAGCTTACCCGATCCACCATATAGATAACATCGTAGAGCCTAGTATTGCGGGGCATCCACATGCCATCATCTTCCTTACTGCGGATGCTACAGGTGTACTGCCTCCCATCAGTAAATTAACCAGAGAGCAGGCGATGTATCATTTCTTGAGTGGTTACACGAGTAAGCTTGCGGGTACAGAGCGCGGAATTACCGAACCTCAAGCTACCTTCTCAGCCTGTTTCGGATCACCTTTTCTACCTTTGCCGCCTTCTACCTATGCTGAAATGCTTGGAGAAAAGATTGAACAGTTTAATGCAGATGTTTATTTAGTTAATACGGGATGGACAGGTGGCCGATACGGAAAAGGCTCCCGAATGAAATTATCTTATACGCGTTCTATGATTCATGCAGCTCTAGAAGGAGAATTAAATTCTGTAGAAACTTACACTGATCCCTTCTTTGGACTCAACATTCCTATGCATTGCCCTGGCGTACCCGACGAAGTATTGATTCCTCGAAAAACATGGGATAACCCTGAAGAATATGATCGGAATGCGCAAGAACTTGCAGATAAATTCCATGAAAATTTCAAGAAATTTTCCTATGCTACGGAAGAGATTAAGCAGGCAGGTCCTTCTTATCACAGAAAATAATAAAAAAGACGTCCGGGATCATTTACCGGACGTCTTTTTTAATTCTTTTCATGATGCTCTTTAATTCTATGTAAGCATAAAGGAAGAACCTCATCTTTCATCATGAAACTAAAGCGTTCGTTTGATTTCATATTTTTAGGAAGGTGTTGGAAAATAACAGGACCATGTGTTTCAAAGTAATGCTCCTGCTTAGCTAAGAGGCCTATTGCAGCAAAGTATACATTCTTAATAACTGTGCCACCTTTCCCCTCTACGTGATACTGACCTACGTATTGTAAATCTTCCACGCAACCTCCTGTTTCTTCCATCACCTCACGAACAGCTGCCTCTTCTGCTGTTTCCCCTTCCTCTACCTTTCCGCCAGGAAACTCAAACCCTCTGTCTTTGTGCTGGGTAAGTAACCATTGGTTATTGTACCGGCATATGACCCATACATGTTTAGGAGATTTAGAGAAAGGATGATCCTCAAAGGATAACCGAACTGGGTTTTGGTAAAAGTCGTTAAATGTTTTCATGCTAGATCAACTGCCTTTAATACTTGATGTGGGTACTTTCTTTATTCGAGCAATCCTTCACCTTTCTAAATCGTACCATAAGGATTTAGAAATACAAACTACTCAGAACCAAAACAATGGCTTATTTTTTTATACTTCTTCCTTTTATGACGCCTTCATAAACCCTAAAGGATTTTTTTAGATATGTTGAAACCTTGCATTTCTAATTACGTATACAATATAAATACTTTTCTGAGAGGGAGGATTCTTTTGAAATTTAAATTATTTATGCTTGTAAGTACGCTGACAGCTTTTATTTTGATTAGCGGCTGCGCAAGTTCAGAAGGAGCAAAGGTAGAGGACATTTATACTAAAGCAGCTGAAGCCAGTAAGAGTCTTGAGAACTTTGCTATGAAGGTGGAATCCAAACAAATTATTGATACTGGCATGGAAACAGGTAACGAGAGTGGGAGCGAAGATTCCCTCGTGCCTGGCAGCATCCCTATTGTTACTACCATAGATTCTAAAATGCAGACGGATCCTATAGCTTTCCATCAAACGGTGGAAATGATGGGACAGACTATTGAACAGTACTACACGGAAGATGGTCTATATATGACCATGCCCACAAAAGAGGGATGGTTTAAAGCACCAAAGCAAGTGGTAAAACAGCTAAACGCTATGAGCGCACAACAGCAGAATCCGGCTTCCCAATTAGAGAGTTTGAAGGACTATGTTGACGAATTTAAACTAGAAGAAGAGGAGTCCACCTATACGCTCTCTTTTCATTCGGAAGGCGAGAATGTGAAGAAACTCTTAAATGATTCCATGAATAAGATGCTGCCGAAAGAACAAGTGCCAGATGATCTAATGAAACAGATGACGGTAAATAAAGTAGATTATACGTTTGTAGTGAATAAAGACACGTATTACCCGTCGTCTGTTGATATGGAAATGGATTTTTCAATCAATCAAAACGGGGAGAACACCCATATGGTACAGACTTTCACTGGAAAATACAGTGATTTCAACGAAGTTGGGAATATTTCTGTTCCTGAGAAAGTTAAATCAAACGCTAAGGAGATTGAAGGAATGGAAAGTTTATTCCAGTCCTAAGCTACTCAATGAACCGCTCCTGTACAGGAGCGGTTTTTTTTAATCTTCTAAAATTCTCATTTGCTCAATATGTTCTCGAGTCATCTCATCTCCAAGATCATGGATCATTCGAAAAGCCGATTTCATTTCTGCGTCGTAATCATCATTGTCCTGATCTTGGTGGTAGGGCATAGCAGGTATGTGCGCCCGAAAAAACGAACGCATATCAGAGTTATATACTTCATCAAAAATTTCTCTGAGTTTAATGATTTCTTCTTCTGTAGCATATACAACAAAATCGTCATTATTGGCATCATGATTTAGGGAGATTTCTTGAGTACCCATATTAATGTAATACTTATTTTTATTCATTATCCGCCCTCCTCCGTTTTAGTTTGAACCACAGATTGGTTTCTTATGAATTATTTCAGGAGAAGGTTTTCATTTTAAACGGAATCTTTTGGACTTCTTAGTTACTCTCTCTAAGTATGATTCATCTACCTCTATGCCAATTCCATGATGCGAAGGGACTTCTATCTCGCCATTTTCCATTTGAATACCTGGAGTGACGAGATCTTTCTCAAAATACCGGTCAGAACCGGATAGATCCCCCGGAATACTAAAATTCGGAAGAGAAGCTAAAGCTAAATTATGGGCTTTTGAAATACCGGATTCAATCATCCCCCCGCACCAGACAGGGATGTTTTCCTGTGCGCAATAGTCATGGATCTTAATTGCTGCGCTCAGACCTCCCACCCGGCTGATTTTTATGTTAATCACCTGACAGCTTACTAGCTGAATAGCCTGCTTAGCATCATGAAAATTCATGACCGATTCATCCAGGCAGACAGGTGTTTTCAAGTGTTGTTGTAATTGCTGGTGTAAGTAAAAATCCCCAGCTTGAAAGGGCTGTTCAATCATGATTAATCCATATTTATCAAGAGTCTGGATGTGATCCATGTCTTTTTCCGTATAGGCACCATTCGCATCGATCATCAAAGGCAGATCAGGCGAGACCCGCTTAACCTGCTCGATTACTTCCCGCTCCTTGCCTTTATCCACCTTAAGTTTGTAACGCTCATACCCTTTCTTTTCTAATGCTTCTATACCTTCTGCTGTGGAGTCACTCAAACTAATCACAGCTCCCGCCTTTACACGTTTTCTTGAACCTCCTATCATTTGGCTCAGACTTTGTCCGGTTTGTTTTCCATAAAGATCCCAAATCGCACCTTCGACTCCAGCTTTAGCCATTGGATGCCCTTGTATTCCAGTTACCTGTTCTGGAAAATCAAACGGGTGCATAACCTTCTGAAAATCAATAGTTGGAACAATACAATCGGAAATGATATGCCACGCTGTCTGAGTAGTTTCTGAGGTATAGAAAGGTTCAGCAAATGCCGTTACTTCTCCGTAACCCTTTCGTCCCGACTGGTCGCCGACCTCTACAATGATTAACGTTCTTTTTTTGATCAAGCCCTGGTGAGTGCGAAAAGGCGAACGTAATGGTAATTCAACTAAACGGAGACTTAAATAGTCAATGTTCATGATTCCTCTCCTTCTCCAATTCAGAAAACAGTTCTCGGCGCATCAGTTTATTAGAAGCATTTCTAGGTAGCTGTTGTATCTGATGAAATTCTTTAGGCACTTTATATTTAGCTAAGCTTTTATAACAAAATTGGGTTAGGTTTTCTTGATTAATCTTTCCATTGTCTACTACGAGAAAAGCGACCGGCACCTCTCCCCATTTATCATCTCTCATCCCGGTTACTCCAGCCTCAATGACTCCTGGATAGCCTGTCAGAACACTTTCGATCTCAGCAGGATACACATTTTCGCCACCTGAAATAATCATGTCTTTCACTCGATCAACTACGTATAAAAAACCTTCCCTGTCTTTATATCCAAGGTCCCCCGTTCGGAAATAAGTTTCTACTCTAGGAGGGTGGTTATAATAGCCCGAAGAAACCATTGGACCTTTTACAATAATTTCACCAACTTCACCTGTGTTATTATTATCAATCCACAACTGAGCCAGAGATAATGGCTTTCCAGCTGAACCTATTTTTTGATTGGCTGATTCAGGTGAAAGTGTTGCTATTTGAGAAGACGTTTCCGTCATACCATAGGTTTGAAATACTGGAATACCTTTAGATGCAGCTTCTTGAAGAAGTGGTTCTGGAACAGGACCTCCACCTAGCAGCATGCACCTGAAATGCTCTGGATAAAACCCATCTTGTAAGTTGTTCATCAAACGCTGCATCATAACCGTTACCACTGAAATGTGAGTCACGCCACGTTCAATAATGGCTTCATTTATTGTACTTTCGTCAAAGTGGTTCACTAAATGGACCGTCATGCCATAAATCACACTTTTCATAAGGACAGAAAATCCACTTACATGAAACATGGGCAAACATAAGAGCCATTTATCTTTGCTGCCAGTTCCGAGATTTAACGCAGAAGCAATGGCGCTGTACCAATGATTTCCATAGGTATGCATGACCGCTTTGGGACGCCCCGTAGTTCCAGAAGTGTACATCATCGTAAAAACTTGATCTAAGTCAATTTCTTTACTGAAATGGGCCCTATCCGTGACTGCCTTCCTGGCCACTTTATCCATTCTAAACGCTGGAATCACAGGTGCCTCCGCTTCATCAAGTACTTCCAAAGCTTTCACTTCGGTCTGTTTTCCAGTTATTAAACAATTAACTTGAGCATCATTTAATTGATAAACAAGTTCATTCGGAGTAAGTCGTACATTTAATAATACAATGGTGGCTCCCACATAACTTAATGCATAAATACAAATGGGAAATTCACTGCTATTCTCCGCTAAAAGTGCTACGTGATCTCCAGGTTTAATGCCTTTTTCCAGTAGAGATTCTGCCATCTCCAGACTTTCTCTCCGTAACTCATTAAAATTCATAACGGTTCCCTCTGGAGTTTCAAGCGCAATATGATCTGGATTTAGCTCGTTTTGTTTATCTAACCAGTGCGGAATTTTTTCCCCCATGACCATCTCTCCTTTTGTCCATGAATTCAAAAAGGGGCACTCCCTTTTTGAATGGGATGCCCCTTAAGATTAAAGCCTATTCACATACATCTATTTACGATCAAGGGAAACGAGGAAACTTATCGAATTCAGGTTTCCTTTTCTCCTTAAAGGCATCCCGGCCTTCTTTTGCTTCTTCCGTCTGATAGTACAACAACGTAGCGTCTCCGCCCATTTGCTGTAAACCAGCTAATCCATCTGTATCTGCGTTGAAAGAAGCTTTCAGGAAACGAAGAGCAGTTGGGGATTTTTCGAGCATCTCTTTACCCCATTGGACCGTTTCCGCTTCCAGATCTTCTACAGGTACTACTGTATTAACGAGTCCCATATCTTCCGCTTCTTTCGCACTGTATTGACGGCACAGATACCATATTTCACGAGCTTTCTTATGACCCACAATACGAGCCAGCAGACCTGCACCGTAGCCAGCATCAAAGCTCCCCACTTTAGGACCTGTCTGACCAAATACAGCATTCTCTGCAGCAATGGTTAAGTCACATACAATATGTAATACGTGCCCGCCGCCAATTGCATATCCAGATACCATAGCCACTACAGGTTTTGGAATAACGCGGATTAAACGCTGCAAGTCCAGTACATTTAAGCGCGGAATATGGTCATCGCCAATGTAACCGCCGTGACCCCTTACTTTCTGGTCGCCTCCAGCGCAAAAAGCCTCATCTCCAGCTCCCGCCAGGACAATCACACCAATTTTAGAATCGTCGCGAGCATAAGCAAAAGCATCGATTAATTCATGTACCGTCTGTGGCCGGAAAGCATTCCTTACCTCTGGACGATTTATCGTTATTTTGGCAATCCCTTCAAATGTATCGTACAGAATATCTTCGTATTCGCGTTCGCGAACCCAATCAAAAGCCATATTGACTTCCTCCTTCTACATTTAATTATGAAACTGAAAAGCACAAAACGCTTACATACATTGTTAATTATATCATGAACTTCTCTACAATTTTAGCAAAAACTCGTGGTTTTTCGAGATGAACCGTATGACCGGCCCCTGCGACCTCTACCCAACTAACGTTAGATAACCGCTTCTCCATCTGCTGATTAATCGAACGGAATTTTTCATCTTCTTCCCCTGTGACAAGCAGCACATCTGACCTTACCTCCTCAAGCTTCTCCCACCAGGAAGGCTGAGAGCCTGTGCCCATTCCTTCCAGGGATTCTGCCAACCCTTCAACGGTGTGACTTGTACGTTCTTCTCTTAAGGTCTTTCTACGTTTTTCAGGAAGCTTTTTAAGAGTTTCAAATAGTGGAAGAGCTTCCCAGTATTTCACAAAACTATTTATACCCTCCCGATATAATAAACCGGCCAATCGCTGATCCTTAGCCCGTCGTTCTCTTCTTTCTAATTCTGATGGCAGTCCGGGTGAAGCACTTTCCAGAATTAAACGATTGACTCTTTCAGGATAAAGTAAAGCAAAAGACAATGCTGTTCTTCCTCCAAGGGAATAGCCCAGGATGTTTATTTCCTCAACGCAAAGTTCATCTAAAATTACGGCGAGATCTAAACAGAACTTCTCCATGGATACGGTTCCGATCGGACCTGTTCTGGCATGACCGGGCAGCTCTATCTTTATAAAGCGGCACTCTTTATTCATGTAACTTAAACATTCATCAAACGTATGTGTACTTCCTGTAAAACCGTGCAGCAACAACCAGACAGGCCCACTACCGGTATCCTCTACCCAGTAATTGCGTTCTTCAGCCTTTATCAGCATTCATCTTCGCTCCAAGTAGTAATGGATTCCTCAATGCTCTGCCACTTAGCTTTATGAAAGGCGACGTGATCTTCACGATTCGTAATGACTTCCACCACGAAAAGACCGTCGGAACCATAACTTTCAGCTAATGCTTTCTTATAGTCCTCCCAGCTCTCTGCCTTTCTGTGAACGCCCCCATACATCTCCACTATTTTGGAAAAATCCAAATCCAGCGGTGTACCGAACAACTCTTCGAAGTGGTCAGGATGATTCACTTGTGGGAGGTAAGAGAATATGCCACCCCCATTATTGTTAATCACTACAATAGTCAGCGGAAGCCTCTTTTGCTTGGCAATTAACATACCATTGAAGTCATGGTAAAAAGATAAATCGCCCAATAATAAGGTTGTCCTGTGCCCTGAAATAGACGAGCCCAGAGCAGCAGAAAGAACCCCATCAATTCCGTTAGCACCGCGATTAGCGAGTACCTTAACGGATTTAGGAGTAGACATAAAGAAACTGTCCACGTCTCTTATCGGCATGCTGTTTCCAACGAATAAATTGGAATTATCAGGAATATATTCTGACAAATATACGACTGCATGACCTTCATTCATTTGGTCTTCGGGCTCACTTAACATTTGATTCTTAGCGGTGCTGTTTAACTTATGCCATAGCTCCAGCCAATCCGTTTCATAACTTCCTTCTAAAAAGAAGCCGGACAATTTACTGCAAAAGACTGCCGGATCGCTCCAAATAAACTGAGCGGTGATCCCTGCAGGTTCGCGATAACTTTTGTACGTATCCACTATGAAATGGTCCGCGTAAGTTTCAATTTTTTTCACCCATTTTAAATAAGCTTTCGACACAGGCATTGCACCAAAGCGAAGAATATAATCTGGTTCGATTAACTCTTGGATGCGTTCAGACTTTAACAAAGCATCATAATTCTCTATGATGTTCCTTTTATCATGTGCCCCTGCTCTTAATTGAGATAACGGATCTGCCAGTATTGGAACTCCCAGTCTAGCAGCGAGCGTCGTTACAAAGGGAGCAAGTTCTTCGTCTGACTGCGGACCTACCACGATCACTCCTCGCTCATAACTCTTCAGCCTTTGAAACAGTTCTTCAAGTACTTCTTCCTGAAGGGCAGGGTTTCCTGATAAAGCACGAGGAATAGGCTTGACTCCTTCTCTCCAAAGTCCCTGCAAATTAAAATCAGGTACCAGCGGTTCGCGGAATGGAAGGTTCAAGTGAACCGGTCCAGGATGATTTCCTACAGCTTCTTCTACTGCTCTTGCAGCCTGGCGTCTGGCATACATGTGCAGCCCTTCTCCAGGAACAGCTAAGTCATGATACCACCTGACATAGCTGCCAAACATATCTGTCTGATCAATAGCCTGAGGGGCGCCTGTATCCCTGAGTTCATGTGGACGATCAGCTGTAAGCACCAGTAGAGGAACACGACTGTAATGAGCTTCTACAATAGCAGGGTAGTAATTTGCAGCTGCGGTGCCTGAGGTACATACAAGAGCCACTGGTTTATGTTGTTCTTTAGCAATCCCTAACGCAAAAAAAGCCGCAGAGCGTTCATCAAGATGAACCCAATGGTTTATCTCGGAATGCTCTGCAAGGGTCATAGCTAAAGGAGTTGACCTTGATCCTGGCGAAATAACCACATGCTCTACCCCCGAAAAGACGAGCTGGTCAACAAAGTGTGTCACATATTTGGTTAAGGACTCAACATGTTCCATTAACATCCTCCTAAAACTGAGAGCATCGGTTTTAATTTGACGTGTGTTTCTTCATATTCTGCATCTGGATCTGAGTCCTCTACAACACCACAGCCTGCGAATAAGGAAGCTTTATCGGATTTTATCAATGCCGAACGGATAGCAACGGCAAATTCCCCATTATTATGCATATCAAACCACCCGATCGGCCCTGCATACCATCCTCTGTTTAACTTTTCATTGGTCCGTATATAGTCAACCGATTTTTTCTGTGGCATGCCGCCAAGAGCAGGGGTTGGATGAAGTTTTTCAATGACATCGAGCAGAGTGTACCCTTTCTCCAATACTGCTGTTACCGGAGTATAAAGATGCTGAAGATTTTTTAAAGGATACAGTACAGGAGCTTCCGGAATCTGAACATTATAACAGCAGGCTTCTACTGCCTGGCGAATCATTTCTACAACAAATTGGTGCTCCTGCCGGTTTTTCGGATCATATAACAGTTCCTCCCCCAGCTGCACATCCTCTTCTTTCGTTTTCCCGCGGCGGATAGTTCCTGCTAAACAAGTCGAAACAAGTTGCTGCTTATCCAGTTTTGCCAGGCGCTCTGGTGTAGCTCCTACAAAGTATTCTCCTTCGCTTTCAAAAGCAAAAATATAACTATTAGGCTGGGTTGCCGCTAGTGCTTCAATAACAGCTGCGAGCTGGACAGGATCATTGAATGTAATACGTAACTCCCTGGCAAGAACCACCTTATCTAATAAACCTTTCTTAATATCTTCTGTTGCCTGTTCAATCGATTTCTTCCACCCGGACGGGTCAATCTCTTCTGAGTCCGTTCTTACCGGCAATTCAAAGGTCTGATGCCCAGCTTTCAGTAAAGTATCACGATGGTTAGATAATTGTGTGATTATCTGCTGCTTGTGGTCTTCTGGAAATATAAGAACATTTGTTGTCAAATAGGATTCAGGACCCTTGTTGGTCAATAGAAAAGCTGGAATGGTCATCTGGCTGTCAGGGAAAGCTTCCCATGGGACCTGTTCATTTTGTTTGGAATCAAAACTAAATCCCCCAAGCGCAACGATCCCTGTCCCCTTTTCATTAAATTCATCATATGTCGATGCACTTTGATGGATATTGTCCCACATGACCTGTATTTCCTTAAATCGATTTTCGTTTTTTGCATACATTTTATAGGCCGATCCGACAGCCACCATTGTAAAATCTTCTTCAGCGCTTCGCCAAAACAAGCAATGATTGTTTATGGAAGTTCCAGCATCCAGAAATTGAAATGGATCTGATGGCTCTATTTGATCCACCACACTAATCAATTGTGGTTCATTTCTTTCTTGCGCCTGATTTATGGCTTTTTCAATTATTTCATCTATTTGAGGTGCTTGTGTATGAAGCATCAAAATTCCTCCCATTCCTCAGGGGACGTCATAATACATTTATAACGGTTCAAGAACCGTTTGTTTAGATTCAGTAAAGGTTAATCTACATCTATTTTATTCTCTTTTTTCCCTTGACTCAAGAATTGTCCACCCAATCTTACAGTTTAATACATGTATTGACACTCAAGAAGTGTTTCTCTAAACTTAATTTGTTATCATATGAGTAGTTAAAGTACAAGGGAGAGGACATCTATGAGCTCTGTTCCAAATCAAAACATGAAAGCTTCCTTGAATGAACGTGAAGGTTTCCAGGTATGGTGGAGGCTGTTAAGACCTCATACCCTGACGGCTGCCTTTGTTCCCGTATTTGTCGGAACAATGCTTGCTGCAATGGAGCAGCCGATCAATTTGGGGTTATTTGCCGCAATGTTATTAGCTTCTATCCTCATTCAAGCTGCAACAAACATGTTTAATGAATATTACGACTATGTAAGAGGACTGGACAATGAGAATTCCGTTGGTATTGGCGGCACAATTGTAAGAGACGGTATTAGTCCAAGTGTTGTACGTTCCCTCGCTATTGGCTTCTTTGTCATGGCTGGATTGTTAGGGGTATATATTTGTATCGCTTCAAGCTGGTGGATCGCTGTTATTGGGCTTGTTTCCATGCTTTTTGGATATTTATATACAGGCGGGCCTTATCCAATCGCCTATACACCATTTGGTGAATTGACAGCTGGTTTTTTTATGGGAACGATTATTGTAGGGATTAGTTATTATATCCAGCGATTGACGATTTCATGGGAAGTTATTCTTGTCTCCATTCCCGTCGCTATATTTGTTGGAGCTATCCTGCTTGCTAACAATATCCGCGACAGAGTTGGCGATGCCGATAACGGCAGAAGGACATTAGCTATACTATTTGGTCATAAAGGATCGATTCGCTTTTTAACTGTCCTTTTTCTAATCGCCTATGGACTAACGATCGCGTTAATTATCTTTAGCATTTTACCCTATTGGTCATTTATTACCCTATTCAGTGTAGCGAAAGGTTACCAGGCTATTCAAGGGTTTAAAGGAAAATCACAACCTCTTGAAATGATGCCGGCCATGGTAGCCACTGCAAAAACCAACACGATGTATGGAGTCCTTTTGGGTATTTCTATGCTATTGGAAATTTCGATCCCTCTCGGATAACTAAAAGGATGGCTTACAGCCATCCTTTTTTCTATAGGTTTGACTCCTGAAGCAACGGGAAATATGAGGTAAAGGATGGATATCTAATGGAAAAATTAATAAAAAACACTCTAATGGAAACCTTAGGTATGGAAATTGAACATGCTCAAGCTCATTATGTTCAGATACGCATGCCTGTGGATCACCGCACTCATCAGCCTATGGGCTTTCTTCACGGCGGTGCAAGCGTAGCTTTAGCGGAAAGTGCTGCCAGTATAGGCGCATACTTAAATGTGGATGAAGAGAAACAGCAGATTTTCGGGATCGAAATTAATGCCAATCACATTAAGAGTATTCGCAAGGGGCATGTCATCGGTAAGGCAACGCCAATTCATATTGGGCGAAATACAATGGTATGGGAAGTTAAGATCCTGAATGAAGAACAAGAAACGATTTCGATATCCAGGTGTACCATTGGAGTAGTACCTGTAAAAAATAATTGAAAAGGGGCCGATTTCACATGTTAACAGAGAAACAAAAAGAATCGTTTAAACAGCAGCTTTTAGAAATGAAAGAAGAAGCAGAAAAAGAGCTCGAGGAATATAAAGATGATCGATTGAAAAACGACTACGAAAATGATGACACTGGAGAGATTTCAAGCGTAGCCGATCACCCGGGGAACTTAGGAACTGATCAGTTCGAACGGGAAAAAGAACAGACATTTTATGAAAAATCCCGTGAGAAATTAATGGAAGTCAACGATGCTTTGCAGCGAATGGAAGAAGACCGTTATGGATTGAGTGAGAAATCAGGTGAACCTATCCCCGTAGAACGTTTAGAAGCTATGCCGACAGCCCGCTATCGAGTGGATGAACTGGAAGATGAATAATATTGAATAATAAAAAGCTGTCCAGCTAAGCTGGACAGCTTTTTATTATTCACGCGGCTTTGGAAGATCGAACGCTCTTCTGCTCAATCCACGGCTTTAACTTAATGAATAATGGAACAAACAAAGCCCCGATAATAATTCCTTTAATCGCATTGAACGGGAGAATTCCCGCTAAAATAGTAATCCATTTAACATTTGCACTCATTGTTTCCCATCCCATAAACCAACTATACGCAGGTAGAATGAGAAAGTAGTTAAGCACACTCATTCCGGCTGCCATGATAATAGAACTGGCCACTATGCCGGATACTAATGATTTTGTGGATTTGAACTTGTGATAGATCATGGCTGCCGGGACCACAAACAGGACACCTGCCGCAAAATTAGCTACTACCCCTACTGGATCAGCAGCCCCTGTGTAGATGAGGTAAAGTGTATTCTTTAACCCTTCTACGATGACGCCGGCTAAGGGAGTAAAAAGAATAGCAGCAATCAGTGCAGGTATCTCACTGAAGTCAACTTTTAAATATTGAGGAAGTATAGGCAGTGGAAAATTAAGCAGCATTAAAACCATAGAAATACTTCCCATTAGAGCTAGTATAATTAATTTAAGCAAATTTGACGATTGACCTGTATAAGGATTCATCATCGATCTCCTCCTTCATCTTTTTCATCGATTCACATCCCAGATGAAGGTGAACGCACTCCTATTTCCATAATAAAAACCCTAAAGCATACATAAAGGGGCTTTAGGGTGGAGTAATTGTCCATAGGAAACAGTGGGTAGAAATAGATACACTTCTACCTGCTTCGTTCGTCATCTTCTCCCATCCAGACTGTAACTGTCGGTCCCGGATTTGCACCAGGTCCACCGTTTAGCACGAAGCCAAACGGGTCACGGACTAAGAGCGTAAAAACGCTCATCACCGTCGGTCGGGAATTGCACCCTGCCCCGAAGATGGAATCGATATGTTATTGTATGTTTATTCTATACAAAACCCTATGAAATCGCAACTCCTAAGTTTCAAATCGGATCTCTTTTGGTTTGATTAGGATTAATTTTGATCGTTGTTGACGAGTTTCGTCAACAATTCGTCAACAACATAAGCCATAATCAAATCCGTTACGATGTTTGATCTCTACTGGTAGGTCGTCGCTCTTAGTCGTTGTAGAGCAAACTCGATTTCTTCCAGCTTCTGTTCATCAAGATCGGCTATCTCCACTTGCTCATCTTCTCTCCTGAGCTTCTGGATTTCCTCCACATGCTCCGGCAACATTAATAATGTCCGCTTTATAGCACCCCTGATCTCTAGGACCATTACTCACCAGTAGAGTTCGTGTAATAATAGAATGCGCATGCTCCACTGACATTAGGGCTTCCTGTAGCATTTCACTGCACAAAAATAACCGTATTAACATCATGCTCATTGCAGAAGTCAACATGACATTTCATTAAGTATTCCGATACTCCACCCTAACGCTTAGTTCTATTTATTCCAAACAGTACCATACCCTCAACATAATTTCTCAAAAAAAAAACGCCATTACAATTTTGTAATAGCATCTCAAATGTTAACGAGATTTAATTAAATTATTAGTACAGAGCTGCTCTTCAACACTAGAGATTTTTTAAGTTACTGACTATTGATATCTAGTTATCACAAGATGCGCGGAAACTGGACGCGTTCCTCCTGCCAATGGTGTGATTGTTAATGC
Source organism: Halobacillus sp. (assembly GCF_049282395.1). Lineage (NCBI taxonomy): Bacteria > Bacillati > Bacillota > Bacilli > Caryophanales > Bacillaceae > Halobacillus > Halobacillus sp. The sequence continues at coordinate 24,546 of NZ_JBAPTY010000384.1, forward strand.
AGTTGCGTTTCCTGCTGGATTCCGCACCGTTAACGTTGAATTAATTACAGTTGTTTCCACGAGCGCCATTCCAATAATTTGAGACGTTCCCGTCGCTCGCCCCACTACTGTGTACGCTAAGTCTGCTCCATTTAGAGTCAGTATAAGCTGGCCGGGCTCCGTTACACTTACCTGAAACAGCACCTGATAGATCCCAATGTCTGCTAAATTAAATTCAGAATCATTATCGCGGGTTATTCCTGTACCAGGACTACTAGGACCATCCTGAGGAAAGCTTACATCAGTACCTACAGCTACCGTATCAGCATTATCCGGCGGCATAAGAGCAAAGAAATCAGCGAAATCCAACACCCCACCTGCAGGACCTTGAGGGCCCGTAGCCCCTGTTTCACCCTGCGGTCCTGTTGGACCTGCTGGACCCGGAGGGCAGTCACATTTAGTTGATTTCCGATGATAAATAGGACAAAAACCACAGTATTTTTTTACCTTCAAATTCATCACCTCCACTACATATAACCCAGCATATGCAATAGTAATAAATCTGACTGGACTTTTCACGATTGACTACAATCTAAATAAAGCGCAATAATATAGGAACCTTAGGTACTTTTTTCGATAAGCCACTGAGAGATGATAACCCATTGGGCATGAATTTAGATATTATTGTACCAATGGACATCGTCAAATAAAGCTTTAATCAAATCTTCTAGAGTTTCAAATGTTTCTCCACAAATAAACTCTGTTTTAATCCCCTTATACGTAGCTTATGCTCCAGCGGATTTGAAAAACCTACATATCAACTAAGCATATTTCCATTTTGGACCATTGAAACTGAGGATGAAATGTCCATTTTCAAAAATATTCTACATAGTATAATTTATCTAAACCTATATAGGAGATTAGTTCTTTGTAGATTTTGAGAGGTGTATAATGTCCGATAAGAAGCGATTAGAAGAGCAAATTGAAGAAACGAGAGAAAAGATGTATTGCGCTTATATGAATAATGTAGATTTTCTAGATGTTTTAATTATTTCTCAACAACTGGATTGCTTACTAAACAAATTGGAAAAGCTGCGCAAAGAAAAACCCTCACACTGGTAAAGTGAGGGAAACCAACATTAAGCCCCCAAACTTAGAGCGAGGTACAGGCCTTGACGGTTTAATAAGTATTAGAAAACAAAACCTTTTTTTCCGTTTTATACCAACCAATTAAAAACAAAAATTCTACATAAAAAAAGAATTTTTTCACAAACATTTTTGTTACTGTTACTGTTATTTCTATTTTTAATAAACCACGCCCTATCTTTAATTGAAGATAAGGCGTAGATAGCTTAAATATTTTAAAAACCATTTTTAATTTTAGTTACTTTAGCAAGTCATATAATCTCATTAACACAAGTGCAAAGTCTCCACGCTTCAAGCTATCATTAGGACCAAAATTACCATTAGGATAACCATCAAGCAAACCGAGATCCTTAGCTCTTTTAATGGCTGTTGCCGAGTATAGATCATTAGGTACATCGTTAAATCCTGTACCACCAGGAACGGGTGCTGGAACGTAAGCTACGTTAAAATATTCACAGATCCCCTTCGCGTGTTCAACGGCTACTTCCATTTGAAAAGCCCTATCGATCATGAGCAGAGCTTCTCTTTTATTATCCATGAAGCCGTTCTCGGTTAAAATGGCGATCATATTGGTTTCTCTTAGCACATGGAAATTTTCTTCTTTTACTCCACGAAAATTTTGAACAGTGCCTTCTCGAAGATATTTAGCAACCGCATTAGCCAACTTCCCAGATTCATTATTTAAGTCTCCATTATATACAAAGATCTCTATACCACTAGCATCTTCTCCACTAAATGTTCCATCAAAAGCATTGTAATGCACAGAGATATAAGCATCGGCATTTCTACTATTGGCTAAGTCTGTTCTCTGTTGTAGAGATGTATCTACGTCTGTAGGCGCCACTAGTAGTGTATCAAAGCCGCATCGTTCGAGTTCTATTTTCAAAAAATTGACGACCGCACGGTTAAATTCGTTCTCATGAATTGACATCCCGATTTCTGGTATGAAAGGTGTTCGTTTTCCAGGAGTATCTATTCCATGTCCATCATCTAGCGCTATCAATCTAGGCACTATTACCACTCCTTATAAGTTTGGTTATTTTATAACCCCTTATATTAAATGCGCAAAGATTTAAATGGAGTGGACGTATAAACTATATCTTTCACCTATTTAAAAAGATATTATGTACTTTGGTCACTAGCGTTGCATTAGTATAGTCTAAAATTAGTAATCTCACATTTAACTGTTTAAATAAAAAAATAGTACATTCACTTGAACAGGCGATTCTACCCATTTGGTATTTTTATACAGTTAGACTAGTTAAACTAGTGACAACAGCCATTACTTCTGTATCAGGGGACACCCTTAAGGGCTTCAAAAAAGGCTTTAATTAGACTGTGACTTTTCTAGCCTCACTTTCAAAAGTGAGTACAGGTACTAACGGTTTGATTTGTATTGGAAAACCAAACCTGCAGTCCATAATAATCCAATTATTAAGTAACTATCACTCGCGGGGTTTCAGGAGGGTTAGCTGTATGGACCGTGAACGCAAACGACTTCCAAGGCAATACATTTTCCACCCCATTCACTGCCAACATAAATCCGATTACGTTTATTGGAGAATGTACTGATGTACCTTAATGTATGCCCCTTTCTAACATAGTGAGTAAACCAACTTTTTCCTTATTTCACCTTGCAGCTAAGTCTTCAACACTCCTGCTTCGTTTGTTGAAGACTCGGTAGAGAGGTTTTTATATTTGTTACCAAATGAAAGAATTTCAAATAATTAAATCATTTTTCTTTATCAAAGAATAAACTTGTGGTGAATTTGGAGTATTACATTTTCCTTTTAATGGCCGTCCATTTCCTATCTAAATACAGAATTTCCATCCAACAATAATTCCACTCACTTTTAATTGAACATATACAATTTTTCCTTCATGTTTATTTTCCCAAGTCAGCAAATTATGGGTTAAAGAAGTCTTGAGGTTCCTCTAGTTCTCAAACTGTGTCTATATCAATTGCAATTAACTCAGATAACATGGAAATATGTAGAAATAGAACTTAAAAAAATAACCCCACTTAGCGAGAGTGGGGTTAGGGATTCTTTGAATCCAGATTTATGTATTAACATTCTATGAAGTTTTGGGAATTCTGTGCGGAATTGTAACCGGAAAATGCAGCAGAAGTATTGTGTAATACTTATTAATATATTGACAAGATTAAGGACGCCCCTTCAATAAGGTATTGAACTATTGGTGGGGATGTTATTATCTGTATTAAAGATTTAGAAAGAAAAATTGAGAACCTTTGAGAAGAGATGCATCGAATGTATATCGAAGTCCTCACCCCCAATTGTTAGCTGTTCCGCAATCTTTGGATAAACTCTTGAATGATTTTCCAGAATTAATAATAAAATACCAATATCCAGTCTAAAGTACCGCCTTAAACCAGTCACTAAACAACATACAGCTTAGAAGGCTTTTGGGGTACGTGTGATACATGTAAATGATGTTTGGTTAAAACCTATTAAATCAACTTCTGCTAGGATTAATTACAACCTCTTCAAATATAAATAGGGCAATAATAATAAAATTCTGCCCCAAATCTGCCCCATTTGGGGTTTTATAGTTATGCCGAGTTTCTTGATTAGTATGTGCTTCTTAAATTTAATCCTTTCTAAAAAACCTCTAACTCAATTTATAGGGGATAAATAAAATTCTCACTATATAAATCATTAAAATTTATGGGTGTATTTTCATTATCATTTATATTTCTGCATTTTTTATGGTACATTGGGTTAAACAACCTAAAGGAGCATATAAATGGAAAGGAATAACTCCCCCTATGAAAACTTTTCAGATAAAGAACTAGTAGAATATTACTTGTTTATACTTACTAATATCTTTTCAGGTAAACTGTCATATGTAATGTTCCTTGAGACTGATTATTTAGAGGACATCGCGACTAAACGTGGTTTATATTTCACCTATAAAGAAAATATTTGGTTATCATCCAAAAATCATCCCATTCTCATAACAGTCAGTAAATAAAATTTGAATTACTAACTTAGTTAACTTCTAAACCTTGCTTATTTACATCTTGCCCCCCCATTCACTGTATTTAATAAATAAAAGAAGATAAGAGTTAAAAACACTATATAATTGGTATTCCAACTTTACATTATTAGTATAAAGTCAAATAGGATATACGTATAAATAATAAGCATCCAGTCAATATCCAGTCAGAAATGCGACCATGCTTTCATGAATTCGCGACCCTAAAACAATCTTCACCAGGTAACTACTTAGGAAAGATTATGAGAATGGACTACTGAAGGCAATTCGAGCAACAAGTGGGAGTTCCTAGAAATTGCCCCATTAACAATGCCTTCATCACTAAGGTTAAAAGACATAAAAAAAGAGCCTTAAGGTTATCAATCATCCCAACCCGAAGGACTTTTTATTCTGTTGTAATACTTTAAATAAATACGAAGGCTGTTGACGGTTAATTTCGGATAAAACAGGACACCTTCCCCATTACCATACTATTGAGTGAAGAAGTGGTGAAGAAATTTATGGGAAACTGTAGTGGTCTGTAGATATGATTGTAGCTCTCCTTAATACACGGACTATAACGATATAGAACATAGTAGCTGTCGATGTTTTTTGTACCTCATGAACTAGCCGTCTGTCGAGAGAAGTATTGTATTGATCTCCATTATGATGTATTGGAACCGCCTGGAGTTTAAAAGCAGAGGCTATGTCTTCTGCTCTTTTTATTTGAACAATCTCCGTAGTATAAAATGGACGAAAACCTCTCTATCACCACTACATTAGTCCAGGCAATCTTTATGTTTCTAACATCTAATAGAATAGGAATAAAAAAGAGATGACCGTAAGCGTTTATTATGATCAAGGGTGTTACAGCATATTAGAAGTGCGCGTCACCAAGCGAGGCGGTTCCGCGGAAACTTTACTGATACCGCGTTAAATTACATGATCGATTACCGTGTTGGATGCAATAAGTGTGTATAATCTTTGTTATTCAGACCAAACCCTTCTGCTTTCGGTGATCTATGGATGAAAATAATGTATCGGTCTACATTACGATGTACTTGAACCACCAGTATAATCACGTTTGATCAAATGACGTTCTGTTTACTTCAGCAAAATATTAAGAAAGAAGGAAGTTGTGGAAATGTGTGATTTCAGAGATTGTGGATGCTGTCCCGACTCTAGTAGTTCCAGCATTTGCGACTGCTGCGTGGAACCTATGCAATATGTGTTAGAGCAGTTGATTGGCCGAGTGGTCAGGATCGGTACGACAGATACAAGTTCAGGGACTTACCCAAGTGCTACCATATTAGCTGTTAATGATTATATTGTCACTATCCGACAAGGAGCTAATACTATTGCTCTACCTATATGCTTGGTTGTAGGTGTGCAAAATGCTCAAGTACGGAATGTTCTCTTATTACCACCCCCTCTTTCAAGCGAAGGAAAGTGCGATTGCTGTGAGAGGCCATTACGAGATTTTTTTAATGGGATTACTACAGCAGATGTAGATGCCCTGGGATCCGCATTTAATAATTTAACAAATACGCAAATCTTAGAAACAGGAGAGGGTATTGTAAAATTACAGGACAACAATGCTTTTATAGCTCTCTCTCTATGTAAAGTTGCGAGTATACAGAATTTTTCTTAGTGAATAAACAAGAAGGGGTGAATAGGCAATGGCAGCCTCCCCCCTTATTAGGAATGGATTTTATTACAATCTATATCTGAAATCACAGGACGAGGTGAACAATTAATTCCCTTAATCTCCAATGTGGTATTGGCAGTCACCTGGATACTTTGACAAATTTCAATAGAAATTTCTAAGCGCCAACAGTTATCCAGATTTGTAATTGAGCTGATGCGGCACGAGAAATCGGTGACTTCGCATTGCAGGGTAGTGCCTTCAGGAGCACATAGCAAAAGTTGTTCCACTTTATAAAAAGGAAAAACACAACATTGCCGCCCTTTATCGTAAGTCAAACCTATACAACCCTGCTTACATAAGTGAATTTTTTGTAATACCGTTCGTTTTCCATTAGGCAGCATGATTTCAGTATCTTTTCGATCACCTATTTCTTTGCAGATGACGTCCTCAAAAGAAATAGACTCTCCACATTCATTAGCTAAGTAACAACCCTCTTCCCGGCAATTCAATAAGTCTTCTGTTAGATCTCTAAAGAGAGCATAGTGAAGCGTGAGACAATACCTTCCTCTTACAGGTAGGAGAGGATTTTTGTTTATAATCGCCACACTCCTCAATGAGGAAAATGATTGGGTGAACTGTTCCCTGCTCCCTGTTTCTATTGGTGTTCCATTAATAAGGATAATCACATCACTTATATTGCCAATAGCCACAGATAGCGATACGGATCCCGCAACTGGGGCAGGAAGGGTGGATTCCCACAGAGTGTTGATCTGTCCGTTGGAAGCTATTGTGAAATTTCCACAAAACTCATCTGTGACTCTTTTTTTGACTTTAGGAATTTCTATACAAGTGGTGAATTGTAAAGGAACTATAATCCAATCATAAACTTTTTCTACATTCACGCAATGTAAA
>NZ_JBAPTY010000385.1:0-2757 GCF_049282395.1 Halobacillus sp.
CCCTTTTCCGGTCTTGGCTACAATTACTGGATAATCATTTACCGTCCCTTTATAAAAAACGAACGATCCCGATTTTTCTTCTTCCACATTGTCCAGGCGTTCAGCGAATTTCTCCGCTTCAATCGGCATTGGCCCTTCTACAATAATAGGCTGCTGCTCTGTTTCTTCATTTTCGGCCGCTGCCTCTTCGGACGATGAGCATGCCGCAAGTAACGATACTAGTAAAATAGAAATAATAGCGATTGGTGCGTATTTTTTCATCAAAATAAATCTCTCCTTAACGAATAGAATAGCTTTTTGAACCCTCATACGCTCCTCGCATTCTCATACTTGTCCATAGAAAAAGGTCTAGAAAAGTAGAGAGTTCTCTACCTTCTAGACCTGCAAAGTTAAAGTACACTACGGCTAAAGTATGGTATCAGACCATAAGAAATCAGCTGCACATAAGTGCACTTTAACTCGTAGTCCAGTTCTTTCATTGGGAACCGGGTAGAGACGCTCGGACCTTATTTCCGAGAATATACGAGTTGGATATGTAATTGGGCTACTGTGATAATATAGCAGACTCTTTCGACGCATTCAACCAAAAAACGAACAAAAATAAAAATAAATTAATTAATATTCGTGTTTATACAAAAATTAGGAACTGAACAAGCCTTTCTCCGTTGAGCACTTGTTATTTTAGAATATAACCTTTCTTATAGAGCAAATAACTTACTATAACCCCAACCACTATCATTAGAGTTGCACATAAGTTTATTACGGTGAAATTAATTTTATAGTCACTAGGTGAATAGCTTCCAGCCATCGCAGCCTGAAAAGCCACCCTTCCCAGCATAGGAAATATCTTATTTAGAAGACTTGTAAAAAACAATATACAAAGTCCAATTATAGTCATTAGATTACAGAAGAAAAATAGTATTTTGTTCATTTCACAGTCTCCCATCATAATTACTCGTTAGTTCTTTTTTAATACTACTTAGGTTCATAATACTCCAGCACGAAAACTCATTTTATCACGATTCTATACTACAATCAGCACTACAGAACCAATAAAAAACCCCTCTGGATTTCTCCAAAGGGGTGAGGGGGAGGTCATTTCATTCGCTTAGTGGTTTTTTTATAGGATTTAGACTTTCTTACATGCTTACTGAGTTCATCCAACGGAATACCGTCCACAAAGCGGTCCTTATGAAACATTTCAGCGAAAATGTGATGCTGGGCGGCTGACAGATTCTTTTTCGTACTTTGACCAGTCTCAAGTTCCGGCATGGAACTCACCTCCAAAGTGTAAACTTTCGAGTCCCTCTTTTGACTGAAGAACTGCCTCCAGGTGATCTCATACTTCACCTTATGATGGAACGCCGCTCAATATGTACATTTTCATATATTATCAGAATTGATTGACTCGTTCGATGACACGGTCGATATCTTCGCCTGATGCATCATAATGGGTTACAAACCGCACCGTATATGGTCCAAACGGGACAGCCAGAACCCCCTGAGTCTTCAGATCCTCGAGAAATTCATGCGAAGTCTTTCCCCGTCCTCCCACATTGACTAAGACAATGTTCGTGTCTACGTTATTCTCAATTTCCAGCCCTTCTATATTTCCTAATCCTTCGGCTAACTGCTGAGCATGCTCGTGATCTTCCGCAAGTCGATCCACCATGTCATTCAGCGCCACAAGACCCGGAGCCGCAATGATCCCTACTTGACGCAGACCGCCGCCAAGACGTTTTCTCCACTTGCGCGCTTTTCGGATAAAGTCTTCCGATCCTGCAATGATAGAACCCACGGGAGCTCCGAGCCCTTTTGATAAACAGAACTGAATCGTATCCGTCTGTTCAGCGTACGTTTTCACCGGAATCCCGGAAGCCACCGAAGCATTGAACAACCTTGCCCCGTCCAGGTGAACCGGGATACCAGATTCCTGGGCTATTTGATGAATGTCCTGCATATTTTCTAAAGGAAGAATCGCTCCACCGGCTTTGTTATGACTGTTTTCTAGACAGATTAGACCCGTTTCTGGAAAATGAATATCATCAGGCCGAATCGCTGCTTTTACGTCGTGAGGATTCATCGCCCCTCTTGTACCTTGCAGCGTGCGCGGCTGAACACCGGCCAGAGCCGACATGGAAGCTCCTTCATACAAAAATAAATGAGCATTTGCTTCCATCAGAACCTCATCCCCAGGTTGGCAATGGGTCAGCACGGAGATTTGATTCCCCTGCGTACCGCTCGTAACAAATAGCGCTGCTTCCTTGCCCGTGATTTCAACTGCTCGATTCTCAAGCTCTTTCACAGTGGGATCCTCTTCATAGACATCATCCCCCACCTCTGCTTCAAAGGCAGCTTCACGCATAGCACGGGTAGGCTTCGTTACAGTATCACTCCTTAGATCAATCATGGCATTTCCTCCTTTTCTGTTATTGTACGAAACAATTCAGAGAGATGGAAATATATGAATTACTAAGACGATGGACCTGCTTCTTATGGTATACATAAAGTAACAGTAAAAGGGGAGGGAATAGGATTGAGTGTATTTCAAACAGTATTATATCTTCATATTCTGGCGGGGTTTACGGCGCTTACCGTGTTTTGGATTCCTTTAGTTACGAAGAAAGGGGGAAGGATTCATAAACGAGTGGGCTGGATATATGTATGGGCCATGGGGATCGTAGCCGCTACCGCCTTCTACATGGGAATTTATCGAATCGCCTTTGATGCTTCACGAAACGCGGCAGAAAAGTCTTT
>NZ_JBAPTY010000386.1:0-3482 GCF_049282395.1 Halobacillus sp.
GAAGACTTGATTTCGAGACTGTTGTGAGAATTTGGTCCTTCGGGGGACGATTTCGCTTTTCGCGGGCATGTGCTGAGCTTCCTCGGGCTTAACAGCCCTGCGGGATCTCACCGATCATGTTCATCCCGCAGAAGTCTTCATCGTCCCCCTCCGAACCTGGCCGAATAAGAAACTCGAAACCATATAAGACATCGACGGGTTGATGAGAAAAAAGCATGTAATTATGAGGCTATTTCATGCTATAACGATGTGAAATAGCTTGTCATAAAAGCATTTTGGACCGATAAGAAGTAGTGAAATCTCTCCTACAAAAGCGTCCGTTATTTCCCCACCAGCCCCTGACCTTATAACGTAACGGACCCAATATATCTCGAGACTGAGTCTTACAGTAACCGGCCCATTTGTTTAATAACGTGCTTATGAAGATCATCATCAATAACATTTAAAGATGCCTTGTCGTAATAAAATGAAAAGTAATAGTACAAACTTTCTCGACACATGTAGAGCCACTTCAGGTGGCTTTTTTCGTTTGTGTGACAACTTTGTGATAAGTACAGATTAGACGCAAAACTATTTTGTTTTCGAAACAATCCCTAGTATAATGTCAAGTTAGAGAGGTAGAAAGGAAAATGACGAATGAAGGCGAATCATGAAAATCGATTATTTATCATTTGGGCGGCCGCGCTTACCGCCACAGCCGGAAGCTTATTCTTTTCAGAGTTTCTGGGCTATGAACCTTGTGAGCTATGCTGGTACCAGCGTATCCTAATGTATCCGCTTGTGATTATATATGGGGTCGGACTGGTCAGGAAAAATGCAGCTATGACGCTGCCGGGGCTCATTCTCAGCGGGATTGGGGCCTTTGTTTCCCTGTATCATTACTTATTGCAGAAAGTTCCCGCAATAGGAGCAGGGGATGCTTGTGGACTGGTTCCGTGTAATGTACAGTACATTAATATTTTTGGCTTTATTACCATTCCATTTCTGGCAGGAACCGCATTTATTATTATTTTCATTACTCATCTATCAATGGTAAGGAAGTAAAGGGGAATTTATATGAAGAAAAAAATGGTCATTTTTGGTACAGGCTTAGCTGTATTGATCGCTGTATTGATTTTTGTAGTCAACTACCAGAACAGTCAGAAGACAGCCGATAATCCTTATGGTAAGGATAACCTCAATCAAGCAACAATCGATCAGCTGGATAATGAGAATTATAAAAATCAAATTCAGCCTGACGAACTAGAGGAACAAATTGAATCCGGTGAAGACACAACTGTTTACTTTTACAGCCCTACTTGTGTGCATTGTCAGCGTACGACTCCTGTCGTTGTGCCGATGACTCAGGAGCTTGGCGTTGATATGAAGAAAATGAATCTGCTTGAGTTTGAAGATCAATGGGAGAAATATGGCATTGAAGGAACGCCGACCATCGTTCATTTTGAGAATGGTGAAGAAGCGGCACGGATTTCAGGCGAACAGCCCGTAACCACTTTTGATAACTTTTTCCGTCAAGAAGTTTTAGATGAGGAATCCGGAGAGGCAGAAGAATAAAAAAAGTGAGCGGCACTGTCCGCTCACTTTTCGTTTATTCCTCTAACTGAAGCATTTGATACTTGGTGATGTAGGCATTTCCATCAATAAATGAAGGTTTCTTCTCGTGCTTTGGTCCTGAATTTTTGTGGGCTTGCTCGAAGGATTGGGAGTTCTTCCAATCTTCAAAGTCCTGTGCATTGCGCCACTGAGTCAGCACCACGTACGTATTGCCTTTGACAGGCCTCAGAATACGGATCGCTTGAAAGCCTTCCATATTCTCAACATTCCCTGCACGATTTTTGAAGCGGTCCTCAAATACAGGACGTCCTTCGTCAGCTACAGGGATATTATTCATAACAACGTATCCCTTAGGTTGAAGGCTGCCGACGGAGTCTACAATTTCGTACTCGCGCCCTTCTTCAAAAATTGGATTCTCTCCTTCGTAATAAGCCACTGTTTTATCCTGGTCCTGCATAAATAAGAGGTGAGCATCTGGGTGTTGTTTGTCTAATTTAGCTAAGTAATTCAAAGTGCCATTTGTCATCGAAACTTTCATAATGGATGTCTCCTTTCCAACATTAATTTCAGTTTAGCAATTGAAATGGTGAACCCGCAAGTTTGAAAGAGATTGCACAAGAAAGGGTGCATATAAGTTGAAACAATATGATTATCTTAAGCCGATCCAGCGTGCGGCAAGACGTGTGCGTTGGGCTGGCATAATCCTTGCTATCCTGGTCATGGCCGGTGTGTTAGGTTATATAACCATCCTGTTTGGAGGACGTTTAGTCGTTAGTGAAGAAGATCTGGTATTAGACGAAAAAACGTTTATCGAAACAAAAGATGGAGAAATCATTGAAGAGATTTACACGAAAAATAGAGAGATTGTCGATATATCCGATATCCCTGAGCACGTGCAGCAAGCGTTTGTAGCAATTGAAGACAGCCGCTTCTACGAACATTCAGGAATTGATTTTAAATCGATTGTACGTGCCGTCTATAAAGACATCATTGCTATGGCGAAGGTCGAAGGAGCCAGTACCATTACACAGCAGCTGGCGAAAAATATATCTTTATCCAATGATAAAACGTGGATGAGGAAGACGAAAGAAGTTATGGCCGCTATTTATCTGGAGCGGAATTTTACAAAAGATGAAATTTTGGAACTTTATTTAAACGGGATATATTTTGGAGAAGGTGTTTATGGAATTGAGGCCGCTGCCGAGCATTATTTTCAAAGTCCAGCTTCAGAACTAACGGTAGCTGAAGGCGCGCTGCTTGCCGGTATGCCGAAAGCTCCGAATTCTTATTCCCCTTTTGACAATCCGGAAGAAGCCAAAGAACGGCGCAACCTTGTTCTTTCGCGGATGAACGACACAGGAAGTATATCGGCTGCCGATATGAAGAGTTATCAGGGTGCGACTCTGGGAGCGGAAGAAGATGAATCTGAAAGCGAAACGTGGACGAATAGTTACGTTGATTTAGTAATCGCAGAAGCGGCAGAGAAATATGACATTTCCAGGGACGAGCTAAAACGCGGAGGTTACCGGGTGATTGTGGAAATGGATCCTGTCGCCCAGCGGATTGCTGCTGAGAATGTAAAAAACGGGGAGTTTGTTCCCGGAACGAACGGGGAAGTTCAAGGGGCTTTAACATTGATGGATCATAAAACTGGTGCCTTACGTGCGGTTGTCGGCGGCAGAGATTTTAAACACGGTGATATTAACCGTGTATTAACCTCTCACCAACCGGCTTCAGCCATCAAGCCTCTTGCCGTTTATGGGCCGGCTCTAATGACTGAAAAGTACACCCCTTATACGGTGCTTCCAGATGAAAAACAGGAGTTTTCAGGTGATTATACTCCGGAAAATTATGACGGTGAATACGACGGCTCTGTGTCTCTTTATCAGGCATTGAGCCAGTCCAAAAACGTCCCAGCTGTGTGGCTG
>NZ_JBAPTY010000387.1:0-2418 GCF_049282395.1 Halobacillus sp.
GAGTATCATATAAGTAAAAAACGAAGCAAACGAATCGAACGATAATGGATCAATCAAAGAGATGTAAAAAGCTAACATCGTAACAGACACGAATAGCCATAGAAATGCTCCTTTAGCATGCAGAACAAGCCATACCATCATGCCTATGCCGACGAACAGAATCAAAGGACGGACCAGGACAGGATCTATCTGAGGACTGACGGCCACATAAATCATAGCCAGTATATATGATCCTTGCCCGGTATAAAAACTGGCGTCTGATAAGTCTTTATCTCCAAACTTTTTCCATAATAAATGTACACCCGTAAGCAAAATTCCGGTTAATGCTAAATGAAACGGAAAAGCCAACCCATCTTCATAAACGGGGAACCAGCCAATAAGCGGTTCATATAAAATGGCAGAAGAAATGAATAAAGCTACCGCATGTACCCATACTGCCGTTTGGCCCATCTCCAAATGACTGTATTTTCTTTTCACAGCATAGGCAAGGACACTTATCACCAGGAACATGAATGAGCTATAGTCCAGACGTTCATCATACAAGCTGTACCCAATACAGCCCGCGATAACAACTATCGATGTATAGATCGTGCTCCTGGCGATCACCATAAGCCAGCGCAAGTTCGTCCATAACCCGATGTAGAGAAGAGACACCGCGGCTCCGATAAACAGGAATAGAAATAGCGGGCCAATCTTCGTCATTTCCCACAGCTGCCAAAGAGTGATAAAGAAAAACACAGGAGTCATATATTGGAAAACCACGTAGCTGTTCAGATTCGAGAGCAAAAGGTAATTGACGGTAATGAGGGCGTAAGCGATCAGCAAGAGCCATGAACCCTCTTCGCCTCTCAACACGATACTTTCATAGCTAATATAAACAAAAGCACAAAAGGACACGATGCCGCTCGTATAACGAAACACTTTTTCCACGAAACGATGATTTTTAAAGGCATAAGCAAATCCTAAGTAAACCAGCCCAACTACCGCATAAAGGGTAAGATCGACTGACTGAAGGGGTGAATTCTCCACCAGCTGATAGATGGCGTACACGACCATCACCGAAAAAACGAATTGGTACTCTTTCGTTTGATAGATGAAAACCATGGCCATATAGATGCTCGCCGTCAGCAGCAGATTGAAGCTGTAAAAGACTTCACTCTCATAGAAAAACAGCATAAGCACGGTAGAAAGGACTAAGTTCAGCTGCGCATAGAGCGGCAATTCTTTTATAAAAAACGACCATCTGTCGGAATCCTTGAACCAGATATAACCGCCAAGCAGAAGCACATTGAAAAGCATTAAACACATATAGAACGCGTCCATCGATAGAGGAAGGGCGCCAAGGCTGAATCCTGCCGACAGCGATAAAAATACAAAGGATATCCATACATATAAACGTGACTTATGTACAATGGCATGCCTGATGTATAACGGCAATGGAAGCAGTGTACCGAGCAGACCTAAGAGGTATCGGCCTTCCCCGAATAGAGATAGATAGTCACCGAACAATCCAAAGAATCCAATCGCCACAATGGCAATCGGGATCAGCAGACTTCCTAGCGTCAAAAAGGCAAAGGCTGTCTTCTGGATGTTGAGAAATTTTCCTGTCCCGTAACTCATACCATGAAAAAACAAGGAGACGAAGAAGATGGAAAGAACTTTCATTCCTGCTCCCATCTGATCCCACTGGCTTGTGGCGACTATCAGCCCTGTTATTAAAAGCAGGGACACTCCAAGAATAAGAGACCACGTAATGTTACGTTCACGGATTTCCTCTTTGGATTTCGTCTTCTTCTCTTTTTTTGGTTTCGCAGGAGGCTTTTGCTCTGTAAAGGAATCGCGGGCCTCTGCTGCCTCTGCTACGGTATGAAGCTCCTTATGTTCTTCTTCCCGCTTCTTGTCTTGTATGTATGTACGATCAGCGTCTAATACTTTATGGTAAGCTTCATCAGTTAAATATCCGTTGTTACGTAAGTGCTCAAGCTGATCCTTGAACACTTTCCGCTTCTCTTCTTCTGGTAAATGGGCCAAACTTCTCCCTCCCTCACGAAAATGTACCTACTTGTAAGGGTAAACGTGCCCATGTTCGTTTTCAACCTTTTTTGGAATTTTATAACAAAATAATGTGATTTTCGTCCGTTTATTATGAAACTGCTTTTAATAATAAATGATGCCAGCATCTATTTTAAAATGCTGGCATTATTTATTATAAATTCTCTTTTCCCACTTCATGAACATAATCGTTTTGAGCCATTTCACGTTCAGCGGTCTGTTTGGCTAGTAATTCTTTCGCCTGGTTATAAGAAAGACCTGAGTTCGCGTTCTGACGTTTCACCTCATCAATATTTGTTCCTGAACTGGTGACGTTTTTCTGATTGCGATTAGGCTCCATGGACTTTGCCATAGGAAACACCTCCT
>NZ_JBAPTY010000388.1:0-2128 GCF_049282395.1 Halobacillus sp.
GGGTTTAATATCTTCAACTAACACAACCGCCCTCAGCCGATGATTAAATCTAAACCCGCCATCCCAAATATGAGAGAAACCGCGGCTATGCGAACCATTGAGTATATCCTACTTTTTCCTTTTTCAGGCATATCTATGAACTCTTGCATTATCATAGCTGGAGCTAAAAACAGCCATACGTTCATCCACCACGAAAAGGGACTATCAGTAAATAATCCCATTAAACACAATAGACCTGCGATTAATAACAAAATTCCACTTATGTACTTTGCTTTCTTTTGCATATGCCCTCCTAACTGAACGAAGCCTACAATTCTGTAAGTATTTTAACTATATCATCATCAATCCAAATAATTCCAGAAAAGAAGTGAAACAGCTATTTTATGTAGTTATCTCGAATTCAAGTCTTCAACTAACCTGCCCTTTACTTGAAGACTCAGTTTCGAGATATTTGTGTTGGAGATTAATATCAATTATTTCAAATCCCTCTCTTTTCCACAAGCTTTTCTTACAATAAATAGGAGGAGCACCGTTTGGATAGGTACACCTCCTAAAAATATTTACTGTAGAAATCTTGTCTTAACTTCCCACTTAATTGAGCATATATTTTTGTGGTTTCACTTTTTTCATGCCCTAACAAGCTTTGGATGACTTCAATTGGTGCTCCATTATTTAGCATGTGGGTAGCATAACTATGCCTTAACTGGTGAGGGTGTATTTCTTTATTGATATTTGCACGAATGGAAATGCGCTTTATTATATGGCGAGCATTTTCAATACCCATTCGCTTCTTAGGTCTTCTCTCAGTTACAAATAAACTTTCATCACAATCTTCACGTTCTTCCAAATATTTCTGTAGCCAAAGTGAACAACGAATATTAAAGTAGACTTCCCTTTCTTTATTACCTTTTCCCTTTACAATAACCGATCTTCCCGAAATATTAATATCTGCTCTATTCAGTATTACTACTTCTCCAATACGGCATCCAGTAGAATAAAAAAATTCGAACATTGCTCGTTCCATAGGGGTTATACATGAGTCTCTAAGTTGCTCAATTTCCATTTCAGTAAGGAATTTAGGAACTCTTTTACCAACTTTAGGTTCTTTCAATTTTAATGCTGGATTAAAACTGATGAAGCCTTCTTCATGGAGCCACTTAAAAAAAGATCGCAGGAAATGAACCTTGTGTCCCAGACTAGAAGGTTTTAAATTCTCTCCTACCTCAATTAAATAATTCTTCAACTGATCTATTGCAAATTCGTCTGCATTTACATCTCCAAAATATCTTAGCAGCATTTTGAATTGCAAGGAGTATGTTTTCAATGTTTGTAACGAATACCCTTCTATCTTTTTATCTACATAATACTTTTCCCATGCTTCTGATAGGAACATCCTGTATCACTCTCCAAAACTATGAATCTATTTTCATTATAGTTTTAGAGGTTAATTCCTATACTTGTTCATACACCATAAATTAAAAAATAAATTCATTGGATTCCAGCCAATAAATCCACTTTTTGTATTTTTATATTGAATAACAGAACATACGTTCGTATAATACTTGTAAGGATGGTGATTAGTTTGAGGTTTCCTTACTACACAACCACAATTCTAGAAGACCTAATAACTCAGTGGTATAAAAAACACAAATTTACAGAACCGAATGATCTAAATGTATATAGCATTGGAACAGAGTCACAAATCTTTGTCACTTCTAGACCTACTCAAGCTAGTTACATGAAAGTAGGGAAGTTTCAGGAAATTGTCTTGGATAGTCGTCTACCGTATATACAACAACGCGAACAATTTTTTCATGAGCTATGCCACGCTGTAAGGCATGCAGGTCGTCAATCTATCATGCCTTACTCTTTTTACGAACTTCAGGAAAGAGACGCCCGGCATTTCACTCTTTACGCTTCACTTCCTATTCATATGATTAATGAATATAACATCGCTAATCCAACAATTGTTGACCAGTTGTCACGAGATTTTGTGATCCCAAAGAATGTTTGTGTTGAACGCTTAGAGAAAATTAAAAGTCGAATTGTACCGTCCGTTAACTCTAAATTTATTAATATAAAAAAGGAGGGATAATTATGGCTAATTACCGAAAAAGAGGAAGTAGCT
>NZ_JBAPTY010000389.1:0-4181 GCF_049282395.1 Halobacillus sp.
TTTATGATCTAAAAACCGGACATCCATTGCTTGGTAAAGCAGGTGGATGTCCGGCGGGATTGTAGCTATTTGAATCAGGAGGCGAGTTTTTTCGCTTCCCGGTGATCATTTTGCATTTTTAACATATTGATGATGAGAAGCGACATGGACACAGCCAGATAAATGCTGACAGCCGGAGCATAGAGCACATGGCCGGCAATAAAGGCGATACCGGTACCAAAGCCGATTGATAAAAGAATCAGCAGGTTTTCCGGATGGAGCAGTCTGCCTGGGACCTGGAACAACAGTTTAATAAACAGACCGACAATGAATAAGAAGGGCAGAAGGATTAAGGTGAATCCTAAGATTCCGTAAGAAAAGAATAGATCAAAGAAATCCATCTCGATTAATTTCCTGTCTTCCATATCGGTATAATTCCCGGCATACCCCATGCCAAATGTTTTCTGAACGATGTCCGCATTCGAATAATCCTGATAGAGTTCGGCGAAATAAAGATTACGGGCACTTAAAAGGATTACAAGAATCGGAGAATCCATTAGCTTTGCTTTCTCTTCTTCCTGTTTAGCTTGATCGCTCTCTGAAGAGCCTTCACTTTCTTTATCTCCCGGATCCTGATCCCCGGTATCAGATGGTTTATCCTTTCCTTCCTGTTCTGCTGTTTCTTCTTCAATCGCTCCGATATCTCCAGCTACGTTAGAGAACGCGGGAGAAAAAGGGGAAACAGCCGCAAACAGAAGCAGGAAACAGAAAGAAAGCACGAGGCGCAGCGTGAGCAACGATTCTTTTTGTTTCTTCTTCCATTGAATGAGCCAGTAAATAAGGTAACTGAAGAACACAATCGCCGCTGCCATCAGTACGGCAAAGTAAGGAACCTTGGTTCCAATCAGAATCGAGGCGATGGCGAGCAACAGAACGGGTATAAAAAGGTAAGAGTTCTTAAAGCTTTCAATTTTATACAAAGCATAAAGGTAAACAAGAGGAAAACTGATCGAGACAATGGATCCCAGTTCATTTCCGGCAAAGAACCAGCCTTTATAGCCAAACTTATTCCACTCGTAGGTTTCTGTTGAAGTTCCAGTTAAGATCGCAACTAGCAAAGAAATCGAAACGATCAGCATGGCCGCTGAAATCGCCTTGAGAATTCTAAGGCGAACGGTGGAAACTTTCTCAATGGTTGTGAACAACAGCAAATAAGAGCCAAGCATAATTGAGAAATAAGCAGTCTTAGCTACGAATTGCAGTTCTGTAAATGGATCAAAAATAGGTTTGGCGAAGTAATTGTACACGAGTCCAAATCCAAAAGCAGCGGCAAGGGCAGCTAAATAAAGAATGATCGGTTTCTTATATCGGCTCGAATTGCCGAACAGAATAAACCATAAGGAAAGGACCATGAACAGCACACGCACAACAATACCAATGGTTAAACTGGAGTCCATCCAGCGAATGGATAAGAACGTAAGGATGTCTAATACAGGTTGAAAAATAATGAATAACAGTAATAATTTCGTGTAGAAATCTTTATGTAAAATTTTGCTCAAAGGTGAACACCTCAATGTTTGGAATATTCTAAGATATGACATATTGAAGTATAAACCATTCCTATTCGACTGTCTATGCGTCAACATGGATGTTTACAAGATTGATAGGAATGTAATAGAAGTTGAATGCAAAGGTCGCAAAGCCGTATAATATATTCATGTGAAGAAATGATCATAATAGCTTGCCAAGCAGAAATAAGGTACAATAAGAAGTTGAGAAACTTGCTTTTTATCTAACGGTTTTATCAGGATATATCATGTTTAAAAATGCCCTGCAAAGGAAAAGCATTCCCCGAACGTCATAAACGGAAGAACATAACCGAACTGTATAGAGTGTGCCCGCTTGCGGGGATTTTTTTATGACGATCCGAACGGCATACATAATTTAATTTAGCAGGCAGCCTGAATTTTAAATCACCTTATTTCTTAAAAGAAATTAATAGATAATTGGAAAAAAACCTCCTATTAATACCGACCGCATAGAAGGCGATATTAATAGGAATGGTTCAGATAGAGAAAGGGAGTATAGTTATGAAGAAGTCACTCTGTGTCGTCGGGCTTGGTTATATCGGCCTGCCTACATCCGTTATGTTTGCGATTAACGGCCACCAGGTTCATGGTGTCGATGTAAATCGGAAAGCTGTAGAAATGGTGAATGCCAAACAGCTTCATATAGAAGAAAATGGTCTGCAGGAGCGGCTGGAAGAAGCGGTAGACAGCGGAAAATTCACGGCCTCGCTCGAACCGACGGAAGCGGATGTATTCGTCATCGCAGTTCCTTCTCCTATTCGCGAGGATAAAACAGCAAATCTTGATTACGTAAAAAAAGCTACTGAGTCAATTGTACCGTTTGTAAAGGAAGGGAATCTTGTCATTTTAGAATCAACGGTTCCGCCAAGAACGGTAGAAGACGTTATGCTTCCTGTATTGGAAGAAACGGGACTTACGATAGGAGAAGAGCTATTCGTCTCCCATTCACCTGAGCGTGTCATCCCAGGTAAAGTATTTCAGGAACTGGTGGATAATGACCGCATTGTCGGAGGAATCAATGAGAAGTCTTCCGAAATGACCAAGGACTTATACCTGTCCTTTGTAAAAGGAAATATCCATTTAACGGATGCTACAACGGCGGAAATGGCCAAAGTAATTGAAAACACGTACCGCGATGTGAATATCGCTTTTGCGAATGAGCTGGCCTTAATCAGCGATCAAATCGGCGTGAATTCATGGGAAGCCATTAAGCTCGCCAATTATCACCCGCGGGTAAATATTCATACACCTGGACCAGGCGTCGGCGGACATTGTATCGCCGTAGATCCATGGTTCCTGGCCGAAATCCAGCCCGAACTTTCAAAAATCATTCAGCTGTCCCGTAACACCAATGATCATATGCCGGTGTACACGGCAGGAGAAATCGAATCGTTCTTGAAAGAACAGCACATTCAGGATCCAAAAGTGGCTCTGTTTGGACTTTCTTTCAAAGCGAATATCGACGACCAGCGTGAAAGTCCGTCCTTGAAAGTTATTCTGGAACTTGTAGAGAGAGGCATCAGCTTCTCCTCCTATGATCCGCATATTAAAGAAAATGTCGCTTCCAACCAGACTCAGAGCATGGATGAAGCTCTAGAGGGAGCCGATATTGTCGTCATTCTTACAGATCACGATGAGTTTAAACAGCTTGACCCTGCACACATACAAGGTAAAATGAGAAGTAGACTTGTATTTGATACGAAAAATGCACTATCGTTAGACGAATGGAAAGACGCAGGATTTCTCACGAAACGACTGGGAGATTCAAAAAACGGATAGGGGTCCAGGTGAAATCATGAAGGAACAGTTCTTAGGAGTCGACGTAAGCAGTTATTCTTACGAGGAACTCAAGCAAAACACCATAGCTGATATTGAACAGAGAAGGCAATCCTTTATTGTAGCCATTAACCCAGAGAAGATTCTGCAGGCTCAAAAGGATCCCGATTTAAAGAACCTATTAAATAAGGCTACGTACCAGATTCCTGATGGAGTCGGGGTTCTGCTCGCTTCAAAGATCAACCGGGGAGATATCTCAAGCCGCGTGACCGGCATTGATATGCTTCTTGCCTTGTGCGAGCAGGCATCGACTCATGATAAATCGGTATTCCTTTATGGAGCGAAACCAGGTGTAGCTGAAAAAGCGAAAGACGGTCTGCTGAAAAGGTACCCTAACCTTAAAGTGGCGGGCGTTCTCGATGGTTATGAGAAGGATCAGGAGCATGTGATCCAGACGATTAACGAGGCGAAACCGGATGTTCTTTTTGTAGCGTTAGGAAGTCCGAAGCAGGAATATTGGATTGTGGATCACATGAAGGACCTGGATGTACGGATATTCCAGGGGGTCGGTGGTTCGTTCGACGTTATTTCCGGCCGGGTGAAGCGAGCGCCAAGATTCTTCCAGAAATTCGGCATTGAATGGCTGTACCGTTTAATCACAGAACCGTGGAGGCTGAAGCGTCAGATTAAACTGCCGACGTTCCTCTATAAGGTCTGGAAAGAGCGGAAATAAAAGCATAAGCGCACGGTAGAGTGCTGGATCGTTAAAAACGATTCAGCACTCTTTTTAGGTTGAGCCTTAAGTTCTTAAAGAAAAGCTCCCGATACTTTAAGACT
>NZ_JBAPTY010000390.1:0-19309 GCF_049282395.1 Halobacillus sp.
CCATTCCTATTCTCTCCTATTAAAAATTCATTTGCCCTATTACCTTATCCTGGCTGCAAGCGAATTTGTTAGCGATTGCTCACTAATGATTTATTATCGATAGTAAATATCAATTATAAAATCCAACTAATAACGGGTACAACATGTTATGACAAAACCAAACCCAACTAGAGATTACCATTTTGTTTTAAGTAAAATAGCAAAATATTATTTACCATAAACTTTCATGGTTTCATTCTCATACATTTTTTCATCAGAATTTTCATCGAAATATAAGCTGATAAAACACAGTACACCCGTAACCAAAAGCATGATAAATGATCCCGCAATTACAGCGAACTGAATGGATAAAAATTGAGCAGTTAAACCAATTGAAATAGTAGCTATTATGATAAAAAAAGCTTCGACAAGACCATAAATACTTCCTACCCTCCCCATTACACTAACAGGAATGTTTTCTTGATAGAAGGTATGAAAGCCTGTATTTGCAAATGCGAGTGATAGTGATAACACTACGAATCCTAACGCAGCTATATCGAAACTTGATGAAAAAGCGTAAACAATATACCCTATGGAAACAAATAGCGACCCTAGTCCAATCAACAATGATGTAGTTGTTTTCTTTGCAAATACGGTGTTTACTACTGCGCCTATCGCAATACCTAGACCAGCAATACTGACCAGAAAACCGTACTCCGCATCTGTTAACCTTAATACCTCCCTAGAGAAAGATGCCTCTAATGAATCTAAAGCCGCAGCCATAACCATCATGAGGCTAAACAAGAAATAAACTCCCATTACATAGGGATAGTTACGAGTAAAAAGCCTAACGCCATTCCAGTCTTTCTTGAAAAGTCCGAACGAAAGATTAGGAAGATTCTTTTGATTCAATGTTGAATCTTGTAGTTGAGGTAGTAATAAGGTCATTAATCCTGAACCCAAAAACGTTAATGCATTTACATAAATCGCCATGTAAGGAGTTCCTAACATAAAAAGCACACCAGCCAGGGCAGGACCTATCAAAAAACCACCAGAATCAATTAGACTTCTGAAAGAATTAAACCGTTTTCTCTTTTCTGAAGGGATCAATTTAGTTATGTATGTCATAGAAGCCGGCTCAAAAACTGAACTTGCCATATTGATCAAGAAGACAACTGAATATATAAGCCAAACGGATGATAAGGAAGGAAGAATAAAGATTAGAGCAGCCCTAACCATATCCAATTCCACCATGAGGTTCCGCTGATTTAAACGGTCTATGATTGTTCCAGACCAGAAATTAGTAAACAATGTCGCGAATGGTTTTAGCATATAGAGGGCTGCAACAGCGAAAGGAGATCCCGTCATATCTAATACGATCAAATTCAAAGCAATTAAATATATCCAATCTCCTATATTTGATAATCCTATACCGAATAGTAAGAGAAAAGGGTTTTTCCACGAATAAAATACTTTCTTTATATTCACACAAAATCCTCCTTCATTTTTGAATGATTGTTAGTATTTTGATTCTGGCAAATAAAAAAATCCCACCCCCAAGACATTTGTCTTGAGGGCGAGATTATATTTTATCGCGGTGCCACCCCAGTTTATTAATATGTCACCATATCAATCTTTTCAGGTACGACAAACTCCATCGTTGTTTATACCCTTACTCTATAACGGGAGCTCCCGTCACATTATCCCCAGAAAATGTTCCAATGTGATGCTCAGAGGTTTGGTTCAGTAATTCATTCTTACCCCCTTCCACCTGACGGGGCTCTCTGGAAAGAATGTTCATTTACCTACTCTTCTCTTCATTGCAGCTAGATATTTCACTACATTATCCATTTATCTATAGTATTTGTAAATCGTTTTTTTCTAAAGATATCTCCTATATCTTGAAACTGAGTCTCCAATGATCCTACTAAGTAAGAATTGGCCTTTCTTCTTGACCATAGCTCCCTCAAGCGAAAGGGTTTAAATCAAGCTGAAACCAGGAGGAAGCACATTTATCCTACTTCCAAGTATTTACTACTCTCCTCTGAAGTCGTAATTAACCATAAAAAAGAATGGTCTCCTATTACGGAAATTTTGAGCTTAAAATATCTCTAGTACCTCAACTAATGCACCCACTATTATAATTTAACTTTTTAATTTCAAAATTTAATTTATCTAAATCCCAGACATCCTCGTCATAATTTTTGATAACTTTTACTTCTACTTTCTGTCCTTCATCATATTTATGTAGATTGGAAGCTCGTATAATTCGTGACTTTGTATTCCTTTCCAATTCATATGACCCTGGAGAGGATTCTGCATCGCCAACTGTGGTCCATGATTCGACTTCGATTTCCATATCTCCAGTTTCTTTGTTAATTTCTGTTATGTCCCCTTGAATATAAATTCCTTCTTCCATCTGGGAACAACCTATTAAAGCAATAGCTATAGTTGCCATAATGAAGAGCATCTTGCTTTTCAGCATTTAGTAATCCCCCTTGCACTTATTTGATAATCCTGATGGTACCACAAAAAATCAGATCTATTTGCAGGTTTAAATTGTATTCTAACAAATATTGAAATTGATAAAGAGAACGACTCAACAAAAATGGATAAAGAAATATCCTCCTCACAATCATACCGAGCAAACACAACCTATCTATACAAGCCTTGTTCACTCTAAAGTATATGAAATAATAAAACCTGATGAAACTTTCGAAAGATCATTGAAATATAAATAAAGACCACATATGTATGTGGCCTCCGTGTTATGCTTTCATCCCTAAACCTCAAACTACAGCATCAGAAACTCCTATTAAAACGCATATAACACCCTGCTACAAAAGGATCTATTCTTGAGCCATCCTCTTCCTATAGTATTAAATCCGTTAATAAAGTATCTCTACCCAAACAACGTTTGATAGAGAAGGAAGACATTCAGAATAATGATCAACGCTGCAATAATCCACGCAATAAAAGTTGTGAGTTTCTTATTTACAAGGGATCTCATCAACTTTTTGTTACTTGTAAAAAGAATTAATGGAACTAAGGCAAACGCGATTCCGAAGGACAAGACGACCTGGCTCATCACTAAAGCTTTTGTCGGATTAATTCCCATTAGAATAATCGTCAAAGGAGGAGCCATCGTAATGAATCTCCGCAAATAAATAGGAATTCTTCTCCGAATGTACCCTTGCATGATAATATCACCAGACATCGTACCAACAGATGAGCTGGACAAACCTGCTGACAATAGACCAACCCCGAATAGAATGGCCGCTGTCGGACCTAATAGTTGATCAAATTGATGGAAGGCCACATCCAAATCTTCAACGTTTAATCCATTTTTATTGAATAAGGCAGCAGCAACGATCAGCATACTTGCATTGATGGCTCCTGCAATGAGCATGGCAATGACCACATCAATAATTTCAAATCTGAAAATCCGTTTTCGCTCGTCTTCATTTTTACCAACAATTCTCTTTTGAGTTAATGCTGAGTGTAAGTAAATGGCATGAGGCATAACGGTCGCTCCGAGCATTCCTGCTGATAGCAGGATACTGTCGACTCCTTCGAACCTTGGCGTGAACATACCGGCTAACATCGGCCCCGCTTCCGGCTGAGCATAAAACACCTGAATTCCAAAAGCAATGACGACCACAAATATCATACCGGTAATAATTGCTTCTAACGGCCGAACTCCTCTTCTCTGCAACTCTAAAATTGCGAATGAACCGATGGCTGCAATTAGTGCAGCGGTCACCATCGGGATATTGAAAATTAAGTATAACCCCAACGCCGCTCCTATGAACTCTGCCAAGTCGGTGGCCATGACGACAAGTTCAGCCTGAACCCATAGAAAGAAAGAAGTCTTCTTAGAAAAACGGTCCCGACAGACTTCCGGGAGATTTTTCCCTGTCGCTATTCCTAACTTTGCAGACATCATCTGAATCAATACTGCCATAAGGTTTGAAGCCAAAATAACCCACAGTAAGGTGTAGCCATACTTCGAGCCTGCCGCAATATTTGTCGCATAATTTCCCGGATCGATATAGGCAACCGCTGCAATAAATGCTGGCCCTAAAAAGGGTAAAAACCTTCTTACTCCTCTTGCTTCTCCTTTTAAAGAGGATTGAGCATTCGTCTGCAACGATTGATTCGGGGTTACTCTTGTCTGGTTACCCTGTTCAACATTCATCATTTCAACCTCCACACCATAATTTCACCTAACGTCAAAATGTTTCCTTAAAGAAACTTTTTTAGAGTTAAACTAATTTTATGCAGAGGTTCACGAAATTGTCAATACATTCTGTAAATAAAAAAATCACCCTAATCAATAGGTGATTGGATGATTTACGCTAAGACTCTGGCTTACTATGTTTTTTCGGATTAATTCCCTGCTCCTTCAATGCCCTTGTCTTGTTTAGTTCAAGCTCCTTTTTTACCAACAACTCTCGCGCATCATCCGAAGATGGTGACCGTAGTTAACCCACAAAAAAGGTGCCCTAACATATTTTGCGGGCACCCTCTGATAGTATAGTCTTTGTTATTATTGAGCCACTTCTTTTGAAGACGTTTGCTCCGAAGCAGACTCATTATTTTTCTTTGTGCGAACCGTTTGCAAGACAATCATAGCAAGCAGAACAGCTTGAGCAATCGTTGTTTCCCAAGTCGGATAAATTCCTAAGAAGTTAGCCTCTGGTAAACCAGAAATAGTGTGCGCTGGAAGTTTGTCTACGACTTGCAGGGCATGCAAACTTTCACCTGTAAACTTGAACGCCAAGTAGTAGATGAGCACAGTAATGCCAAGAAACAGCGCGCGCACGGGTACTTTCACACTAAAGTACAAAATGGCTACCCCTAAGACCACAAGGATAAGGACCGCGACTCCAAGTCCTGTGAAGAAGCTTGCCATGGAAATATCAGAAATGATCCCCATATAGAAAATGATCGTCTCCGCCCCTTCACGAACGACGGTTATGAATGCTACACCAGCCAAAGACCATAAACTTCCTTTGGCAATCGCCGACCCTACTGATTCACGGATGAACAAGTTCCAACTTTCAACATTGGATTTCTTATGCAGCCAAGCTCCTACCGTGAACATGAGGACAACGGCTATCAGTCCCGTAACTCCTTCCATGAACTCCCGGTTCTCTGCAGATACCGTTGCGGAAACAATTGTGGTGAGGATAAATGCCAGACCGATACTAGCTACGACACCTGCTCCAGCGCCGCCCCAAATCCACTTTCTCTTGCTCTCATTTCCACTTGATTTCAAGAAGGCCAGCAGTGCAGACAGAACGAGAATGATTTCCAAACCTTCCCGCAGTAGGATGATTGCTGCATCCCACATCGTATAGCTCGACTCTTCCGCAACAGAAGTCAGTTGGTTTTTCATATCCGCCACAACTTCCTGTGCCTGTTCTGTTTTCGGAGGGTTGGAAGATAGTAGACCAAGCGCTTCTGTCATCTGGTTTTCAATCGATTCATATACCGCTACAGATCTTGTATTCACTTCACCTTCGATACTTGGCCATACAGATATGAATTCTTCCATCTCTAAAGCAGCTGATCCCTCTTCCCCGGAATCTATTGCTGTCTGAACTTCACCCAGGATAGAAACTAAAGTAGAGATTCCTTTTTGTTCTGGATCGACAGCCGCTTCCGACTCTTCTCCTTCTGCATACGCCCGGATGGATTCAATCAATTTCTCCAGATTTTTTTCGGCTTTCTCAGCATCGGACTCAGCATCCAGGGAAGCCTGTACCAAGCCCATGTTTGTTTCAATCGCTTCATATGCTTCCGCGTCCGATTCACGAACAGAATCCTCTACGCCTTCCCAGCCTTCATGGAATTCCTCATACTCTTGCTTCGCCGAATTCCATTCGCCTGACTCGACGGACTCTTTCGCTTCTTCCAACTCATGTGCGTATCCTAGAAGCGCTTTTGCTCCAGGGGCATTTCGGAAAGAGTCACTTCCGTCTGTTCCATAAGACCTTAGCGTTCCTTCCAGAGCTTCTAATGCCTCGCTTAGCTTCTCCGCATCCTCACTTTGAGCCAGAGCTTCCGCTTTGGCCATCGCAGACTCAATTTTTTCATAAGCTTCTGGAGAGGACTCTTCTATTTGCTCTTCAACCTCTTCCCACTTCTCATGGAGTTCAGATAATTCTTGTTCTGCTTCGGTCGTCTTACCTGCCTTTGCATATGTAATCGCTTCTTCTACCGGAACAAGCAAACCTTGAACGGGCTGACCGGTCGTCGCACCAGTCATGTTAGGTGTAAGTATAAATAGTAGTAATACTAGGATGAAACTTGATAGACAGCGCTTCATTTTCCCAACCCTTCCACTTTATAATAATTGATAAACGTTTTCATTGATAACGATTATCATTATAAGTGAAGGGGTTAGGCTTGTCAAAGTGAAAAATAAAAAAAAAGACACCTTGCTTTTTTAATAGAATAAAAAGTCTGAAAGGACCATAAAGAGGAGCTCTACGCTTATTCACATCACACTTTATTCGATTTCAATCGTGTTAGAGCAGCTGATAGACCTATTGTAACGAAGACTATTCCGATTGCCTGTGCCGGATCTACTATGTAGACAGGTGAGTTATGACCCACCCCGATTATAGAAAAAGATCTTATGAATACTTTGATGAAGAAGGCTTTAGAAGAAATACGGTTTCCGAACCCTTACACCGACTGACGTTGTTCTCCATGTGCACACCTCATTTAATTTCATACAGGTATGATTACCCATTGTATGGAAATCATTTGCTATTCGATTGGTTAAGGACTTTTTAATACTTCCCTTCACTCTTAATACTTTTGTAAGGATTCCTTAAGTGATCTGTAAGCCTTGTGATTTACACTGAATACAAATCGAAAGGAGTGTTACAAAATGAAAAGATGGATGTTGATCTTAGGAATATTCTCTGTATTCACCCTCGCTGC
This sequence comes from Halobacillus sp., assembly GCF_049282395.1. Taxonomy (NCBI): domain Bacteria; kingdom Bacillati; phylum Bacillota; class Bacilli; order Caryophanales; family Bacillaceae; genus Halobacillus; species Halobacillus sp. The sequence goes on from NZ_JBAPTY010000390.1 coordinate 6,937, forward strand.
TTGCGGATCTGGAACCGACGATGGTGACCAGATGGAAGATGAGCAACAAGAAGAAATGGATAGTGAAGAAGACATGAATAGTGACTCAGGTGACATGGATGAAGAAATGGATAGTGAAAAAGATTCGGATATGGAAGAAGATATGAGTGAAGAAGACTCGGATATGGAGAACAAAGATGATATGAATGAGGAAAACTCAGAAATGGAAAATAACGATAATATGAATGAGGACGACTCCATGGATGATCAATAATTGTCTGCTCCCCCTTATGCTATGATAAACACAATAGAGTACCGAAAAAGGGGGATGAAGTGTGAATAAGAAATCTGTATTGATCGCTGATGATGAGCCTAGCATTGTCGATGTATGCAAACGCTATTTGGAACGAGAAGGCTTCGATATTTTCACAGCGACGGATGGACAAGCAGCACTCGATCAATGGCGAATATACAAGCCAGACCTTATCATATTGGATTTGATGATGCCCAGAATCGATGGCTGGCAGGTGTGTGAGACTATTCGATTAAAAGATGAAACACCGATTCTCATGCTTACAGCCAAATCCGAAGATTATGACCGGTTATTCGGTTTAACTATCGGAGCCAATGATTATATGAGCAAACCTTTCAATCCACAGGAGCTTGTTTTAAGAGTTAAATCGATCTTTCGCTTGATCGATTCCTCACGTCCGAGTTCAAACGAAACAGAGGAAACGATTGAAGCAGGGGGAATTGTTTTAAATACAAGCACGAGAGACGTCACAGCTCATCACCTACCTGTCAGTCTAACCGTCAAAGAGTTTGATTTGCTCCTTTTGCTTGTTACTCATCCCAAACAAGTTTTCTCGCGCAGTCAGCTTCTCAACCAAGTTTGGGATACAGCTTACGATGGAGATACGACGACAGTAACAGTACATTTGAGGAGACTACGGGAAAAAATAGAGAAGGATCCTTCCCACCCCACACTTTTACAAACGGTGTGGGGCATTGGTTATAAGTTTGATCCGGGGGAATCAAAATGAAAATTAAAACCATATTTTTACTAGCCAACGGGAGCAGTATTCTTTTGATGAGCACGTTTCTCATCATCAGTTACTTCTCTATGCTTTTATCAGTAAAGATGATTGGGTGGCTTTCCTTACTCACCATTGGTTCAGCTGCCTTATCTTTCGTTGTCTATTATCTCCTCACCTCCCCTGTGGAGCGCTCTATCCAAAGACTATCCGATGAAGCCAGTCAGATCTCTGGTAATGATTTCGGCACACCTATCCCGGAAGAAGGACCGAAAGAAATCCGGTTTCTAACTCGTCAGTTTAATGACATGAACCAGCGATTACGAGAATCTTTCAGACAGATTCAGCAAGCTGAACATACACGAAGAGAATTAGTTGCCAACATCTCGCACGACCTCCGCACTCCTATGGCATCCATCCGCGCTTTCATTCAAGCGATTCAAGATGGTGTTGTTGAGGATCCCAAATCAAAAGCTCAATACATGCATACCATTTCCCTCGAAGTGGAACGACTTGATCATATGATTCAGCAGCTTTTTGAACTATCGATATATGATTCAGGCCGTGTAGACCTTCACAAGGGGCACGTTTTAATTGACCAATGGTTACTGGAAGTCTTGGAACATAAACGTTTTATCCTTGAAGAACAAGGCAGGCAGGTCAACATCGACTTACCTGAAAATATAAAAGAAGTTTATATCGACCGTGAGAAAATGAAAAGGGTCATGATTAACCTATTGGATAATGCCCTCCGTCATTCAAAGCCTGACACGGATATTGATATACGAATACATCAAGTGAAAGATACTCTCTTGATAGAAGTAAAGGATTATGGAGAAGGGATTGCAGAAGAGCATCAAGTGCTCATTTTCGAGCGAACGTATCGGGTAGAAGCCTCACGCAACCAGAAATACGCAGGAACGGGGCTTGGTCTATCAATAGCGAAGCATATCGTTGAAGCTCACGGCGGGACCATCAGCGTTTTAAGCGAACTAGGAGAAGGAGCTACTTTTCAAATAGCTTTGCCTTTAGAGGGGGAGTGAATTATGGATAAAAGCATCTTTTATACACGGCAAAAAAAGATCGGGCAAAAACTGAAGCAGATTCACCACTGGAATGCAGCCCTGTTTACCTTTCTTGCCTTTACAGGGTTGATTCTTGTCTCCTCCGACTTCAGACAATGGCTTCCTCAAGTCCGGATCTGGGTCAAAGACAGTCATATTTGGATTGGTATGATCAGTGTTTTACCTTTAGTAATCTATGGCCCTAAAATGGTCCGTCATTTGCAAACCCTACGTAAACGTAAAGCCAATCGTCAAAATCTCTATCTAGTATTATTCGTATTAATTGCCTTGACCCTATCCGGGTTCGTGTTAACCTTCCATCGAAATTTCAGTCCTGGATTTGGTTCATTTGCGCTTATTGTCCATGACATCATGACATGGTTCGGTGTTCCTTATCTCATCTACCACAGCATTACGCGCAGCCAGTGGTTCAAAGCGATCGAAAAACGCCGGTTAAAAAAAATTCAGGAGAAACGGATGGTCATTGAAAAGGGGAATCCCATCATGAACAGGCGAACTCTTTTACGAAGAGGGACAGGAGCCACAATCGCCTTAATCTTCACCCCCTTTATCTATCAATGGATAAAACCATATCTAGGGACAACAACATCCCAGCCGTCCTCTCCCCTGCCTTTAACTGAAACTTTCTCCCCTTTGCCTGCGCCTGCCCCGAGCTCTAAACCGCCGATCGGAGGAGGACGAAGAGGGAATTTCAGATATTATACAGTGACAACGATGCCTGAGGTTACAGATGAGAACTTTTCCTTCACCATTGATGGTTTAGTCAACCAGCCTCAATCTTGGAATTGGAAGCAATTTGTCAACTTAAATCGAGATGTGCAAGTTTCCAACTTTCATTGTGTGACCGGCTGGAGTGTATATGATGTTACGTGGGAAGGGATTAAACTGAAAGATTTGCTTGATCTAGCAGGAATTAAAGATGGGGCAAAGCAAGTAAAATTTTATTCTCAAGACGGAGTTTATACTGACACCCTCTCGATTGAACAGGCCATGGACAAGAATGTCATGGTCGCGATGCTGATTGACGGGGAACTGATTGAAAACCGTAACGGAGGACCCGTACGCCTCATTGTCCCTGACATGTATGCGTATAAATCCGTCAAATGGTTAAACCGTATAGAGTTAATTGATCATGAACATACAGGATATTGGGAACAAAGAGGATATAGTAAAAATGCTTGGATCAAATCCTGATTTCACTAATTTACCATTTATTTATGTTCTGTTCATCTCTCCTTTACATGTACGGGATATATAAGAGGTGTACCCTATTTTGAAAGAAGACTTTCTATATGTTGAAAAAATGGATGCTAGCTTTAGGTTTGACTTCAGTACTCACATTGGCAGCTTGTGGCGGCGGTGAAGATGAGGGTGACACGGAAAATGGGGACCAAACAGAAGAACAAGATTCTGGTGAAAACAGTAACATGGAAGACGATTCAGGCTCTGAAGGGTCTGACTCTGAAAGCGAAGAATAACCTTGGTTCCTATTAGAAATATAAAAGGCTACCCTGAAAATAATTAATGCTTTATGGCGGCACTAAATAAAGAGGATTTTTTTGCTTTTTGGCTCTGTTAAAGTTTAGTGTTGATATTACTACAAAAAAGAACTTCCAATTTTATGGAAGTTCCTCTTTTTTTATATTTGGCTAATTCAACTAAAGCCCCCTTTAAGTGAAGACTTGAATTCAAGATATTTTAGTGAAGATTTTTAACCGCGCACACACCCGTTAGTTTAAGTATACTTTTTCATACGAATTTTTTATTTAATAACGATCGATAATTTGTAGCTCACATAATTACTTATGACTGTCAAAAATTCATCTAATACCTCGTTGGATGGAAATCTGCATTCGAGGAGGTAACAACTTTCTCCACTAACTTTGTAATTGTTTACGACATAACGATGTTGTTTTTCTATGAAGTACAGATAAGGTTGGTGATTTGGATTCTTGGTATAAATATGAAGGATTGCGTGAACAGGGTACCCCATTTTTGCTTGATTAATATTAATCGTATAACCCTCAATAACCCCACTCTCTTCCAATTTAATCACCCTTGCTGATGCAGCTGGTCCTGATAAGTGGACTTTCTTGCCTAAATCCTTCATTGTAATCCGACTGTTCTTGGAAAGTTCATCTATGATAAGAAAATCCGTTCTATCCAACATGTCTTTAACTCCTTTCAAAAACAAAGTCAAACGTTCAAAAGACTTTATTAATTCCATATATCCATTTATGGGTCATATTGTAGAATATACATTGAACCTAGTAATTTAGAAAGAAAAGGAGAAATCAGATATGAATATCCACCAAATTCGAAATGCGACAATAGTGGTTGAATACGCTGGGAAAAAGTTTTTAATCGATCCAATGCTTGCTGAGAAACGGACTTTCCCGCCTTTCCCCAACGCACCACGACAAGATCAGAACAATCCTTTGGTAAGCTTACCACTATCCATCGAAAGTATTATTCAAGATATTGATGCGGTGATCGTCACTCACCTGCATCCCGATCACTGGGATGATGCTGCCAAAGAAGCATTGCCAAAAGAAATTAAAATATTCTCCAAGAATGAAGACGATGCGTCAGAAATTCGCAACGATGGATTCCAAAATGTAGAGGTTTTACAAGAAGATACTGTGTTTGAAGGTATCCAATTGATAAAAACTAAAGGCGAACATGGAAGAGGTGAAATCTTAAAAATTGCCGGTCTTGTATGTGGTGTTGTCTTCAAACATTCCTCGGAGAAAACCTTATATGTTGCTGGAGATACGGTTTGGTATGAGGAAGTTCAAACGGAAATCGACACACATAAACCTGACATTATTGTGGTAAATGCTGGAGATAATCAATTCTTTGAAGGAGGTTCTTTGGTTATGGGAAAAGATGATGTCTATGAAGTGTATAAGACTGCTCCTAACTCAAAAATTATTGCTGTCCATATGGAAGCTGTTAATCACTGGACATTATCAAGAGAAGAATTAAAGAGCTTTGCTAATGAAAAAGGTATCTCCTCTAATGTTTTAGTTCCAGATGATGGAGACGCATACTCATTTTAATACGATCTATTACCACGACTATTTTCTTACTTAACATGCAAATGGAAAATAAGGAACTGTGGAAGTCATTCAATTAGCTCTAATAGCTCCAATATCGATCCATTATAAGAACAAAAAAGAGTGGGCTCTCGCCCACTCTTTTTCTAGTTATTATGAGTCTTGAGTTGCTGTTTATCAGAATCATCTTTCTTGCTTCGAACCACCTGATAGACGGCAATTCCAGCAAAAATGGCTAGACCAGCGAATGAAATAATGTAGTTCGGATAAACAAGCATCAACCCACTTACGCTCATAATAATCCGTTCGAGCCAATTAACTTTAGTAACAAAATAACCAATCATGGCGGCACTAATACTCGCCATTCCTAACATTGCTGTCGTAACGCCAATCGTTACGTTCAGGAAGTTAGCGTCTCCTTGAAGTAATAAAATCGGTTGGGAGACGAAAATATAAGGAATAATGAATGCAGCAATTGCGAGTTTGACTGCAGTCACTCCAGCTTTCATCGGGTTAGCTCCAGCTATTCCTGCGCCTGCATAAGCGGCTAAACAAACAGGAGGTGTAATATCGGCTACAATACCGAAATAGAATACGAACATGTGTACAGCAATGACAGGTACATCAAAGGCTAACAAGGCTGGTGCGGCCATGGTTGCTGTCACAACGTAGTTCGCGGTAGTTGGCAATCCCATTCCTAGGATGATACACGCAATCATGGTAAAGAACATGACAAGGAAAAATTGCCCTTGAGCTAGATCAATAATCCCACCAGCGATCTTTGGCCCAAGACCTGTCGTAGTTACAGTTCCAGCGATAATTCCTGCTGTCGCACACGCTGCAATAACGGGTAAAGCTACTCGGGCACCTTCTTCAAGGATATAGATAATACCTTTAAAAGACATCCTCGTGTCTTTACGTAAAAAGCTGATTAAAAATGCTGCTGCGATGGCGAATAACGCCGCATATGTCGGAGTGAATCCGATCAATAAGAATCCGATAATGATAAAAAGCGGGAGGAACAAGTCCAGGCGCTTCACTAAGTTACTCATTTTCGGCAGCTCTTCTTTTGGTAACCCGCGAATCCCTTGTTTACGAGCCTCGAAGTGAGTTCCTAAGAACACACCACTGAAATACAAGATGGCTGGAATAATGGCAATTACGATAATGTCGTTGTAAGGAATACCTGTATAAGAAGCCATGATAAAAGCGGCAGCTCCCATGATCGGCGGCATCAATTGTCCGCCAGTAGATGCGGAGGCTTCCGTTGCAGCGGCAAAGTGTGGTTTAAAACCAGCATTTTTCATCATTGGAATCGTAAATGACCCAGATCCGACGGTATTGGCCACGGAACTACCACTCACCATTCCTTGGAGTCCACTTGCTGCAACAGCAGCTTTTGCTGTTCCGCCCGTGTAACGTCCTGTTAGACGCAGAGCGATGTCGTTGAAAAACTGGCCAATATTCGTTTTGACCAAAATGACCCCGAAAAAGAGAAATAAGAAAATATAAGTAGATGAAATTTGAATCGGTATACCAAAAATGCCGCTTGAACTAAAGAACATTTCCGTTGCGAGTGTTGGCCAGTCATTCCCCGCATGCCCGATAATAGGGATGAAATTCCCGTATAGACCGTATAAAAGTGCAATAATCGCGATGATGACAATCGGCAGACCTACAACACGGCGAGTCGCTTCCAATAAAAGAAGCACACCTGCTGTTGCTACAATTTGGTCCATATACGTAAATCCGAAAATAATGGCATCATTAATTAATCGGTCGTAGTTTTGAATGATGTAGAAGTTTGTATAAAGTGCAGCTCCAGCTAAAACGACATCATACCAGGGAATGCCTTTTCTTTTTGACCATGAGGATTTGATAGGATAAAGAAGATACACTAAACATAGTGCTGCACCAAGGTGGACAGCTCCTTGGATCATGGATACATATGCGCCGCGATAGGCCGTGTACAATTGGAAAATGGTCAAAGCACTTCCGAGGAGGAGTGTCAGCCATCCCCAAATCCCTAAATTTGTTCGGAAGTTACTTTCTTTATCATATTTAGACATGAGTTCTTGCTTGTCGACTTCTTTGGTATCTGTTGTAGTCAAGGGTCTCTCCTCCGTTTCCCACATGGAATATAAGGTGAAAGAACCGGACATCGATTTGTCCGGTTCTTTTCATTGCGGGTTTATTCAATAATACCTGCTTCTTTAAAGTACTTCTCTGCTCCTGGGTGAAGGGGAAGGTCTTTCGCCCCTTTGAGAGCATTATCTTTCGTAATCAGCTTCGCTTGTGCTATTGTCATTTCACTAGAATTTTCATACAAAGTTTTCGTCATTTCGTATGCAAGATCTTCGCTGATTTGTTCGGTTGAACCAATAAGAAGAGCCATCGCTGTAATGGTTTGAACAGGTTCTTCTTGCCAGTCATAAGTCCCCGGCTCCATAGTATAGGCTTCATATTGACTTTTGTCTGTTACTTTTTCAAGAGCTTCTCCTTCGATATTGAGGAATTTCACGTCTTTTGTAGCCGCGTGCAATTCGTCAGTTGTAGAAGATGGCACGCCTACAACAGCGAAGGAAGCATCAATTGTACCGTTTTGCAGTTTACTTTTAGCATCTCCGAATCCTTCTTCAAACGCTTGGTAGTCGCCTTCTTCAAGTCCGTATGCAGAAAGGACAAGTTCAGCTGCTTCACGCGTCGCCCCACCTGGAGGTCCAACGGCTACTTTTTTACCTTTAAGATCTTCAATAGATTCGATACCTGTTTTTCCTAGCGTAACAACCTGAAGTCCTTCTGGATATAGAGAGCCAATAACGCCTACTTTGCCAACGTCCTTGCCTTCGAAGTTGCCTGTTCCTTCAACAGCGTTGATCATCGTTGTATTTTGAGCAATACCCAATTGAAATTTACCTGCTTGTACTTTAGCGATGTTTTCGACAGAAGCTCCAGATTCAACAGAACTTACATCGAAACCCTCCATCTCAATCTTGTCTTTTAGGAGGTTAGCCATCTCCCCGCCAAGTGGGTAGTAAACGCCACCGACACTGCCGGTTCCCATAGTCAAGTTCGTCATAGCTTCTCCGCCAGACTCGCCACCGTCTCCACCATTGTCGCTGCTAGAAGAGCCGCCATTTCCGCTTTCGCCACAAGCTGCAAGAACCATACTCATAGCGATAAGGATGATGAAACTGAATAATGATAATTTCTTCATTTTTTGCCTCCTTCGTATTTATGTAATTTCGATTGATTAAAAGCTGGTCTGCCTATAGTTCTGAAGACCGACAAACCAATAGATACCGCTTACATCAATTAAAAGTTTACATTTTTTTTAGAAAAATTACAACAGTTCTACAATTTCCACTTTTTCTCTTTTTTCTCTGTTTATCATGTCCAGAATATCATTAATTATAAGGGTATAATTATGAAAGAATATAAGCGTAGATTCAAGCTTGGTTTTTGTCGAACAAGTATTTAATACTTTCCAATAGCACTTCGGGAAATTCAACTTGAGGATAGTCCTTCACAAAACGCAGTCCCTTTATTTTATCCATTTCATTCGAGCAAGGTATCCCTCTCACGGAAGTTGCATTAAAAAAATGGCAGGTTCATTTTTTCCAAGTTGCACCTCGAAATACTATCTCTTCTTTAACTTCCCTAATGGTTCAATTGTTCATAACACCTTCCCCTTGTACCAATTTCTTCAATAGTTTTGTTAGCATGAAAAAGCACCCCGTTATGGGATGCCATAATTTAGTAAAGTTGTTTGCTTAAGGCTTCAATCTGTTCACATGTTTGTTGCATCTTTTCATTAACCCACGCAGGATACGTTTCTTCATCCCCGCTTTTAATTTTTGAAAGGGTTTCCAGGTAAACAATAAGATAATCAAGCTTTGATGATGGGTGCTGCATTCCATCACCTCCCTCCTATCGAACTAATTCGACAGAAAGGATTTATTCCCTTCATAATAAAACACGCGCAAGGGTAAATTCTCATATATGGATCGCTCCTAAATCGTGTCAAACTTATAGCGATAAGTATAGAAAGTTGGAAAGGAGTGCTTGAAAGTGGCAGCTTCCAGTATTTCAAAGGAATAACCAACTCGGGGATAGCTCCCTTTAAGATTCTCTGCAGGTACCTTTAAATTAAATGTTTCTTTATTCTTACATAAACAACGCAAAAGCACACTCCCGATTAATAATTCGTTTGTTGTAAGATTCGATTTCAAGATAAGAATGAACATGTTAAACTCTAAACTCATCTCTTCTTACATTACGCAAGTGACTCTTTTGCATATTACCAATTACATGGGCTCAAATATTAATAAGCGAAAGACTACACAATTGAATAGTGCAGTCTTTTCTTTGGGTTATGTTTCATAATCATTGCTATAAGTTATTGGGAAACTTTGTTTTGAAGCCACAAGATAAACGGCAGCTATCGCTAATAAGGTACCTGCAAATAGAAAAACATACTGTACACCAAAAACATCCGCCATTCCACCTAGCAATAAAGAAGCAAAACCAAACGTTAATGAAGTTAATGCTCCTTGGGCTCCATAAATCTTTGGCAAGTCATCGGAAGATGCCTCATTTTGAAGGTAAGCTTCCATGGTTATGGACTTAATTTGCTCAACTATGCCATATAATACAGATAAAACTAAGGCCATCCAGGCGATACTATTATAACCAAAAAGTAAAGTCACGGCGCTTACACTGAATGAAGTAAATATCAGCAATTTTTTCAAGTTCTTCTCAATGATCGAGGAGTACTTCGTGCAAAACAAACCACCAATGAGAAGACCAAAAAAGAAAGTTGTATTTATATAGCCCCACCATGCTTCACTTTTCTTAAGAACCTCAGAAACAAAAACATAAATGATGGCAGCAATCCATACCACATTCGCTATGGATTCAATAAAGATCACCACATGTATTTTTCTAAAAATAGGTGTGTGCCAAATGACTTTCCAACCTTCTTTTAAAACAGTTCCGATAGGATGCTTTTCCTTTGGAAGGCGAAATTCTGTTGAATCATTAATCAGCATCATTAAGCCAGAGGATATGATAAACAAAATAAACGATAGCCATATGACAGTCTGATCGCCTATCCAGACTACCAGTATGGCTCCTAAAGCCCATCCACCAAGTTGAATGATTTGAGTGATCACTGAGAAGAAACTATTCGCTTTTATTATTTCCTCCTTATTGACTAACCTAGGAAGCATCGCACGGCTAGCAGGTGCTGCCCATCCATCTAAGAAGGCGATAATGAAAATAAATAAAAGGATAAACATAATGGAACCATGAGATTGTACTGTGGTCAAAGACGCTAAAACTAGCAAGAAAAAGGTTTTACTACTTTGTGATCCAGATAAAAGTGTCTTTAATGGATATTTATTAAACAATAGTGGTGAGAGATACCCACTGATAAACCGTCCAAATGTATTAATAAATGGAAGCAAAGCTAAGTAAAAAGCTGACTGTGAAACTGTGTACATAATAGATATTAGACCGACAATATAAAACACATCACCAAGATTGGCCAACGCTTGCCCAATCCATAAAAACCGAAAGGATGAAGACTTCATTTTTAACTACCCCTTTTTTATCGTTTTCGAAATCGATGAAAAAAGGGTGTATTTACATTGGGATTGAACCTCCTTATTTAACTTTTTATCAATACCATTCTTTACGTTCAAAACAATCCAAACAATATTACTATTAAAAATCCATGGGGTAGCAAAATCATCCCTAACGGTAAGTCTCTTTCTATTTTTATGTTTGTATTTATTTTACAATCCAACTATGCTTAATTTTATCATAAAGGACAAAATAAACCTGTTCTCTAGAAGAAAAGTCTTCTAGCCACATACTAATCCGGAATAAGTTAGTGAATCCTTTGTTGAAGATTAGCCCCTTTTAGTTGAAGACTCGAATTCAAGATGACTTCAATAAATATTTCACTTTCGCATTTGTAATTTTATTTAGAGGTAGGAATACCGTACACCTTCAACCTATCCCACTTTTCACTCCAGTTTTTTGTTATAACTCTATGTATGTAAAATTCTCTTCTTTCTTTTGTATCATAAACTGGTGTCGGTCTTACTTCTAAATTTACAACATCATCAACCCCCCAAGGAGCTGTTAATATTACATCATCATTTTCGTTAATCTTCACTCCCAAGGATGTGACTGTCTCAGGGAAATTAGAGATGCCGTCAACGGAAGAGGAATAGGGAGTCATACCGCTTTTGGTATGCATTCGCGCCTGATTTTTTACTGACCAAGGGATACTGGTAATAATAGTTTTTAGGTTTTCCTCGATCTTTTCCTCCTCTGCTTCACATACATTATTTGTATCAAAGTAAATCACATCAATATCAGGTAATGGAGTTCTCCAATTATAATTATGAATGACATCCCATATTTTTGAACGAACAAACCCTGCACAGATCCACCAATCAGGCAAATTCAACGTTTTTACAGCCTTTAGTATATCCATCATCCACTCATCTTCTTTTATTGATTGTATTACATCTTCCTCGTTATTGATTTTCAATGACTTACCCCCACTTATAAATGATTGTATTCGCTTTGTCTACGGCTTCCCTCCATTACTCATTAGTTCAATACTATTATTAATGGTTTGCCCCCGATTCATAAAGACTCGATTTCAAGGTAACAGGCAATTTCATTTATTTTTCGTCTTCATCCTACTCCAAATACCCCTTCCATCTCCAACGAAAACAACCGCTCTTCGATGAAATTATTATCCCTTATCATATACTCTACCAATTGCTCCTTGCTTTCGATTTCCGAAATGTCATTGATAACAATAACTCGGGGATCTTCCCCTCTACCTTCAATCCACATCGAATTTATTCCAGCATTCGATTCCTGAACGATTTTCACCAATTGGAAATATGGTTTTTCCCAGTTCTTTTTGAACATCGATTTATCTCCCGTGAAGTCTTTGTGGAGATGTAAGTCATATTGAACAGGGATTTCCGTTCCATAATACTTATCGTAGTGTACATATGCTTCCTTTCTTAATCGTTCGAAGCCTAACGATTCTAGGTCAGAGAGTATAGGTTTCAAGGCTTGAAATTTTTTGTAGGCTTTCTTGCCCAATTCATATTCATCCCCAAGCACTTCGGGTGTTTCTGGTAATAGCCAACCCTCTTGCACATGAACGCCAAAAACAAAATCC
>NZ_JBAPTY010000391.1:0-2813 GCF_049282395.1 Halobacillus sp.
AAAAAGAAACTTTATAAGTAAATTCGAAAGATTTTCTGCTGTAGAATTAAAACATCTTAAAAAGTGGAAAGCCGCTAAGGGTTTATAGAATGTAAGGTGCCGTTAAAGGTGCTTGTGACTGATTAGTTAATAAACTAAATGGGAGTATGCTCGAAAGCTTAAGATCAGGGGTGAGCGGGATTCGTTACCATAGAAGAGTAGAAGGAGTAACTCTTCCAGCTCTAATTATTTGGACACCACCCGGCTCCCCCAACATTATCGAAGATGAGTATTCATCGTGTGCTTCTATAAGATTTACATGAGTTGTAATTAAGCGAGGATAAAACTATCGGTCGATCGTGAATCGATAGTTTTTTATTAATAAAAAAACTCTATAGTTAGATTGTCACTTAGGAAATCACCCATTCTTTACATACTTCAGACAAGTAGGCTCGAGTCTTTAACCAATATCTTCTTTTTTAATATCATAAAAAGTAACAGTATAGGAAAGAAGGAAATGGTGTGTACTTTAAAGACAAGAAAATTTTGGTTATTGGAGGCACTGGCACAATAGGTAAATGTATTGTGAAACATTTATTGAACGATCATCCCAAATATATCCGGGTATTCAGCCGTGATGAATATAAGCAGCAACAACTTCAAGCCGAGCTAGACAATAATAAAAAAGTACAATGTATCATTGGAGATGTTCGTGAATATGATAGTTTATTTACTGCTATGCATGGAGTTGACTATGTACTTCATTTAGCAGCAATGAAGCGTGTCGACTCTTGTGAAACCAACCCATTTGAAGCGATAAAGACAAATGTCCAGGGGACTAATAATGTAATTAATGCTGCAATTACTCAAGGTGTGAAAAAAGTAATTTTTACTAGCTCGGATAAAGCTGTTTCCCCCACCAATACGTATGGTGCTACAAAGCTCATAGGCGAAAGGTTAATTTCAGCTGCCCAAATCAACCATGCTGATACCTCAACAAGATTTGCAAGTGTTCGGTTCGGCAATGTAATGGGCTCAAGAGGATCAGTCATCCCGGTTTTTAAAGAAGGGATACTCTCAGACCAGAAGATTATCATCACAGACAAAAGCATGACACGCTTTATGATGACTTTAAACCAGGCAACTGAGTTAACTATAAAAGCTTTAAAAGAAGCCCAGGGCGGAGAAGTATTCGTTCTAAAGATGCCCGTCATTATTTTAGAAGATTTAGTAAATATGGTCTTAGAAGAAACGTGTAAAAATCACCATATTAATCCTAAACGAATTGAAGTTAATGTTATGGGAGCAAGACCTGGAGAAAAAATGTATGAAGAACTAATGACATATGATGAATCTAAGTCAGCGTTGGAACTGCCAGATATGTATATTATTCCTGGAAACAGATTTGAGAAAGAGAAGTATAGTAACGCTAAAAAGGCGAGTGTAGGGTCTTATGATTCGATGAACAGAGAAGCAATAAAGACTAGTGAATTAAGAAACTTGCTAAAAAAAGCAGGGTTATTGTAAGATGCGAGCACTGTATAGGAGGTAGTAATGGATAATTTCTTAAGAAACTATTGGTCTCTATATTTGAATTTCATTAATGCTTTTAAGAGGTGGTCTTATAAAGGCTTTTCTATTCCATATCTATGCCATTTACACGCCTTCGTTTTATACAATAAAAAAATCATGAATGGATTGCTTGAGAAAAAATTTATTAATAAATCTGGAAGACAGGTAGAGCTTCAAAAGAAGTTACCAGAGTTTTTTTTTAGGATCATCGGCTCATATATAAAAGCCCCATCCATAAATTCCCCGCTGCGTATAGGTGCTGTTCATCTTACGAAACCACTTCGTTTCCCTTCTAATGCCTTGGTTAAGTATTTGAATTCAACAAAGAACATTAAATTAATTATCGTAGACGACAAAGAGAAAAATATTAAAAATAAGAGTAGTCTCTCGACCCAAAATCATAATTCTCTTAAAAAGCTTAAATCGAAAAAAATAAGATCGGTTTCGCTAACAAGTAATATTGTATTGAATAGGAAACATGTACAAAAGAAGAGGATTGGAGAGAGTAATGAAGTTTTACAAGATATAAGGCTAATATAGTTAAAAACTTTAAAGCATACTGGACTAATACAATCGATTCTATAGTATAGATTAAAACCGTGTAAAACTTTGCTTAAAGCAGAGTCGTCTGGTCAAGTAATTTTATTAATTTATTTTTAACCTGAAGGGTGCAGATTAATGAAGAAGAAAAAGAGTAAGACGCTGAGAGAAATCCACGATTATTGGGCTACGGGAACATCAGGTGGAAACTCTCCCCAGAGTTATGTACCTCATGTGCAGAGGAGTAAAGTATTAGCGGACTATGTTAATAAGTATATTGAAAAAAATAGTAAGGTGCTTGAAATTGGTTGTAATGTTGGGAGAAACTTAAATTATCTTTATGAACAAGGCTTTCACAATTTGACAGGGATAGAGATTAGTGAAAAAGCAATCGAAGAAATGAAGAAAACTTATCCATCGTTAATCGATAACTCAACTATAATTACCTCCCCTGTGGAAAATATAATTAAAACGCTCCCTTCTAATGATTATGATTTAGTTTTTACTATGGCCGTATTAGAACATATTCACCCGGATAGTGAATGGATATTTAGTGATATTGCCAGAATTACTGGAGGATATTTAATTACCGTTGAAGCGGAAAAAGCTGAAAACTGGCGGTTGTTTCCACGAAACTATAAAACAATTTTTGAAAAAATCGGGCTTAAACAAATAAAAGAAAACCATTGTAGAGATATGGGGTTAAATAACTATACAATATG
>NZ_JBAPTY010000392.1:0-36647 GCF_049282395.1 Halobacillus sp.
GAAAACACGAAGAGCGGAGCGATTCGATGTTGCCTTATCGTACAGAAGTGAGGGAAGTCTCACTAGCCGCTAGGTGCTGGAGCTGGATAGCACTCCACGCCGTTTAGGCATTGGTTTATGACTAAACTATCCTGAGTGTAAGAACGGGAGAAGGAACTAGGAGAGACCCCACAGGGAGTGATAACGACCGAGGAGGCTCGCCGTTCCCCCACAGGAAAGTGTTCAAATGTGCAATCGCCCCGAAAGACACGACAAGCATAAGCCGACCATCAAAAGGGTTGCGGTTTTTCAATCCGTTGATGAGTGGCTTATGTCTCGAGTGTCTGGGGGATGGAACAAGACGAGTTATTTCCCCACCAGCCCTATACGTATTAAGTAACGGACCCCGATTTATCTCGTAACTGAGTTTTCAACAAACCGGCACTTTAGTTTAATAACGTTATTATGAAATACTTGCATGAATGTTTAATGAAACCAGTATAAAAGGCAGCTGAGCTGCCTTTTATATTACATATCATGGGAAGTTTTCTGATTTTGACGGGAATGGTTTTGATTTTTCACTTTATGGGATCCCTCTATAGGAGTGCCATAAGGCTGGTCGGGTCCTGTTGGCAAATTTGGTTTAGTTTGCTGTTTGGGGCCTTTTTTTCTAGGTGACATCGTTTTTTCCTCCTGCTTAAACTGAATTTATTTGCGCCGTCTTGCTTCCTCCGGACCTTCCATGGCAGTAGCCCCTGGATAACTCAATTGCTGATCTCGGTCAGACTCCACTTTTCTTGATTTTTTCAATTTCTTTTCTTGCCGATCTTTACCCATTTAAATATCCTCCTTTCACTCTTAGTATGAGAAAAGAGACAGGAGTCATACTCTCCTGTCTCTTTGTAATATCTTCTTTATTCCTTTTTAAAGTCATCCAGAAAGTCTTTTTGAAAGCTGGTGGTAACGGTGTTATTTTGAGGAGCTGACAACGGCTGAAATGGGTTACTTCCATACTTTTCAGTTAGATCATCTATGGCCTTATATAACTTCTCTTTGCTTGCATATTGTTCATAATTAAATAAATCGAGCTGCTGAGTAATTTCAGATTTTTCTGCTAGATCTTGAGCTGTTATTCCAAGAAGGCGTATTGGTTCCTGATTCCAATGTTCATCAAAGAGTTGTAAAGAAACTTGGAACAAATCTTCAGCTGATTGTATGAACTCCTTTAATTGCCGGCTTCTTGTAACGGTTTTTCTGTCATGATAACGAATCATAAGCTGTACATTCTGTGCGAGCACTTTTTTATTTTTCATGCGTGCTTCCACTTTATGTGTTAATCTTCGCAGCACACTCCGCACTTCCTCATCATCTGTAGTATCTTCGGGTAAAGTAGTAGAGGTACCAATACTTTTAAATTCATGAACCGCATCAGGATCAACCGGGCGCTGATCATCGCCATTGGCACGATTTTGCAGGCGCTCTCCATTAATACCGAGCAAGCGCTTTAATTCAAGGACAGGATGTGCGGCTAGTTCTCCTATTGTTTCCACTTTAATTCTTCTCAGCTTTTCTGCAGTTTTGTCGCCCACTCCATACATTTCTTCAATAGGTAACGGCCACAGCTTATTCTGAAGATCTCTTTTTCTCAGTATCGTAATTCCCATCGGTTTTTTCATATCGGAAGCCATTTTTGCCAAGAACTTATTTGGTGCTATTCCTATACTGCATGGAAGATCAAGTTCATCTGCAATTCGCTGTTGAATCCGCTCAGCGATTTCAGGCGGGGAACCCTGCGAAGCACAATTCGTAATGTCCATGTATCCTTCATCAATGGAAACAGGCTGAATGAGTGAGGTTACATCTGCCAGTATCTTAAACATCTCTTTTGAAGCCGTACGATACCTTTCGAAATTAGGTCTCATGACCATTAATTCAGGGCATAAACGTCTAGCCTCTCCAACAGGCATCGTCGTTTTTACACCAAACTTCCTTGCCTCATAACTGCTTGTTACCACAATTCCTCGCCGTTCTTCTGGGTTTCCAGCAATCGCAAGCGGCTTTCCTTTTAATTTGGGATCGAATGCCATTTCGACCGAAGCATAAAAGCTGTTCATATCCACATGAAATATGACCCGTCCATTTTTAGGATACCATTTAGACACATTAATCCTTCCTTTTTTCGAACTCTTGTTCTTCTATTGTAACATATTTGAAAAGAAGGTCTGAATACAATCAACTTAACGCAAAAAATCCCGGAATTTATCTCCGGGATTTTTAGGATTCTATTACTGTTCCGCTGCCTCTTGAATAATTGCTGTTACAAATTCAGCAATTTTTTCCAATTCAGCAACCGGAATACGTTCATTCTTGGTATGAATCTCTTCATAGCCTACTGATAGATTGACAGTAGGTACGCCGTACCCTGCTATAATGTTGGCGTCACTGCCACCTCCACTTGTCAGCAGCTGGCTTTCCCGACCAATTTTAGATGCAGCTGCGCGAGCGATTTCTACTACCTGATCGCCTTCCTTCTGCTTGAAGCCTGGATACATGATTTCAATATCCAAATCGACTTCTCCTCCCATTTCTTCTGCTGTTTCATGAAAGGCTCGCTTCATTTTCTCCACTTGTTCCTGCATCTTTTCAGGAACTAAAGAGCGGGCTTCCGCTAATATTTCTACGTGGTCGCATACAATATTCGTCTTCTGTCCGCCTTCGAAGCGGCCAATATTGGCTGTAGTTTCCTCATCGATACGACCAAGAGGCATTCTGGCAATTGCTTTTGAGGCGAGCGTAATAGCAGAAACTCCTTTTTCAGGAGCGACACCAGCATGGGCCGTCTTCCCTTTAACCACGGCATTAATCTTCGCTTGTGTAGGCGCGGCTACAATGATATTTCCGACTGCCCCATCACTATCGATGGCATAACCATATTTAGCTTTTAAAAGTGAACTGTCCAGTGCTTTCGCTCCTACAAGTCCGCTTTCCTCTCCAACCGTGATAATAAACTGTAAGTCTCCATGGTCTATCTTCTGCTCTTGAAGGGAACGAATCGCTTCAAGTATCGCTGCTACTCCGGCTTTATCATCTGCTCCCAGGATCGTTGTTCCATCACTTACGACATAACCGTCTTTAACGGAAGGATTTACTCCATTGCCTGGAACCACAGTATCCATGTGAGAAGTAAAATATATAGGGTCTGCTTCTTTTTTAGAACCTTTTAAGTTGCAGATTAAATTGTTCGCTCCATGACCGGTAATAGATTTTGCATCATCTTCCAAGACCTCAAGTCCAAGGTTCTGAAATTTTTTCTTGAGAACTTCAAAAATCTCAGCTTCAGCTCCCGTTTCAGAGTCCACTTGGACTAATTCTAAGAATTCTTCAAGCACACGTTCTTTATTAATTATAACCATTTCATTGTCCTCCTTCGTATGTAAACCACATCCTCTTAGTACGTTAGCTGAACTAAGAGGTGGTGTCAATTAAAGAGGGATGTTCCCATGTTTTTTATAAGGACGGTCTTCATGTTTATTTTTTAACATATCCAACGCTTTAATTAATGTAATCCTCGTTTCCCTCGGATCAATCACATCATCAACCATGCCGAGTCCTGCTGCTACATAAGGATTAGCAAACCTCTCCCGATATTCATCGATCTTGCTCTTTCGTGTCTCTTCAGGGTTTTCACTTTCCTTTATATCCTTTGCAAAAATAATATTCGCTGCGCCTTCAGGTCCCATAACCGCGATTTCGGCATTTGGCCATGCATAAACAAGATCTGCACCAATGGACTTACTATTTAATGCAACATATGCACCACCATAGGCTTTACGTGTAATGACCGTCAGTTTTGGCACGGTTGCTTCGGAATAGGCATACAAGATCTTCGCTCCGTGCCTTATGATGCCACCGTGTTCTTGCTTAATACCCGGGAAGAAGCCAGTCACATCTTCGAAAGTAATCAATGGAATATTAAAAGCATCACAAAAACGAATAAAACGGGACGCTTTATCGCTGGAATCAATATCAAGACCGCCCGCCATGTATTTAGGCTGGTTACATACGAGTCCTACTGTTTTTCCATTTAAGCGAGCGAAGCCTACCACTAGATTTTTTGCAAAATCTTTATGGATCTCAAAGAAAGATTCTTTATCCACTACTTCATCGATTATGATCCTTACGTCATAAGGACGCAGCGGATCAAAAGGAATCTTGTCCGTTAGATCAGGAAGATAATTATCATCTTCCATAACTTCTGCTTCTGGAGGTTTTTCTTTGTTATTCTGAGGAAGGTAGCTGACTAAATCTTTAACTGCATCAAGAGCAGCAGCTTCATCTTTCGTCTTTAAATGAGCGTTTCCACTCAATGTATTATGAACCTTAGCCCCGCCAAGATCCTCCGAGGATATTTGTTCACCTGTTACGGTTTCGATTACTTTTGGGCCGGTTATGAACATTTGTGAGGTTTTTTCCACCATAATAACAAAATCGGTAATCGCAGGTGAGTAAACAGCTCCTCCGGCACAAGGACCCATAATAACAGAGATTTGGGGAATAACTCCTGAATAAATAGAGTTACGGTAAAAAACCTGACCATACCCATCCAGAGAAGATACCCCTTCTTGAATTCTTGCTCCGCCCGAATCATTTAAGCCAATAAAGGGAGTTCCATTTTTTACGGCTAAATCCATTACGGCTGCTATTTTTTTTGCATGCATCTCGCCGAGTGCCCCACCATATACGGTAAAATCCTGAGCAAATAAATAGATATCCCGCCCGTCGATTTTTCCAAAACCCGTAACTACCCCTTCACCAGGAGCAGCTTTTCCATCCATCCCGAAAGCATCGTGACGGTGTTCAATAAATGGATTCAATTCAATAAATGAATCATCATCTACTAGGTAATCAATCCGCTCTCTCGCTGTCCACTTTCCTTTCTCATGCTGCTTATCTATTCTCTCATCCCCGCCCCCCATTTGGACCTGACGGCGTTTATCGTATAGTTCATTGATTTTATCAAAAATATCCACAGCTGATCACTCCTCCGACTTTGGTTGACATAGCTCATAAAGCACGCCGCTTGCGGCTTTTGGATGTAGAAAAGCAATTTGGCTTTCATGAGCTCCTAATTTTGGTTCTTCATGAATCAAAGGTACACCCTGCTCCTTATATTGTTCCAGACGAGTATGAATATCATTGACTTCGAGGGCAATGTGGTGTATTCCTTCACCTCTTTTAGTCAAAAACGACTGAATTGCCGATTGGTCGCTCAACGGCTCAAGAAGTTCAATTCTTGTTTCACCAATATTTAAAAAAGCTACCCTTACCTGCTCGGAATCTACTTCTTCAACAGATTCAAGCTCAAGACCGAGAGTATGCTGATAAAATGGAAGCGCCATGTCAATGCTTTCTACAGCTATGCCGATATGAGCAATCTTATTTGGTGTCTGCACCGTTTCTTTATGAATCAATTGCTTAATATATATGGCAATGGCATCGGTAGGGGAGCCACTGGTAAATATCTTGGTCACCCCTTTAGATTCCAGATAAGGAATATCCTCAGCAGGAATGACCCCGCCTCCTATGACAGGGATGTCTGCTGCTTCTTGTTCTTTTAATGACTCAACCACCTTAGGAAATAACGACTTATGAGCTCCTGAAAGGGACGATAGACCAATAACATCCACATCTTCTTGTATAGCAGCTCTTGCAATTTGTACTGCAGACTGCCGCAGACCTGTATAAATAACTTCCATACCGTGATCTCTTAACGCCTGGGCAATAATTAATGCACCTCGGTCATGGCCATCAAGACCAGGTTTTGCTATCAAAACTCGTATTGGCTTCATCACCATCATCCTTTCCTACATTCCCGTGTATTCACCAAATTCATCACGCATCACGTTTGCAATTTCCCCAACCGTCGCATAAGCTTTAACCGCTTCGACAATAAAAGGCATAACATTATCATTCGAGCGGGCTGCTTTGCGCAGCTCTGCCAAGCAAGTGTCTACTTGGGAATCATCCCTCGTATTTCTAACGTGCCTAGTTTTATCGATTTGTGCTTTTTCAAGAGCTTCATCTACCCTCAATAAATCCTGGTGAATTTCTTCATCTAATTGATATTCATTGAGCCCTACTACAATATCTTCATTGGCCTCCAGTCGTTTTTGAGCATCATAAGCAGTTTTATGAATTTCACGCTGCATATAACCTTCCTCGACAGCTTGAACAGCTCCACCCAATTTCTTTATTCGATCAATGTATTCGTTAGCTTCCTTTTCAATCTGATCTGTAAGTGCTTCGACGTAGTAAGAGCCCCCAAGAGGATCGATCGTATCAGCAACCCCGCTCTCATTTGCTATAATCTGCTGGGTTCTTAATGCAATCCTTGCTGAATCTTCTGTTGGAAGCGCCAGAGCTTCATCTCTTGAATTAGTGTGCAGACTCTGCGTACCTCCCATAACAGCAGCAAGCGCTTGCAAAGTAACACGAACAATATTATTGTCCGGCTGCTGGGCAGTCAGAGTACTTCCGCCTGTCTGCGTATGGAACCGCAGTTTCCAGCTTTTAGGGTTTTCCGCTCCGTAATGCTCTTTCATAATCTTGGCCCACATTCTTCGTGCTGCCCTGAATTTAGCTGCTTCTTCAAAAAATTGATTATGAGCATTGAAGAAGAATGCCAGCCTCGGTGCAAACTGATCCACTTCCAGGCCTGCTTCAATGGCCGCATCTACATAAGCCATTCCATTAGCAAGAGTAAAGGCAACCTCCTGGACTGCTGTAGAACCCGCTTCCCGTATGTGATATCCTGAAATACTTATGGTATTAAACTTGGGCAAATGAGTTTGACAATAAGCAAAAATGTCAGTGATTAATCTCATTGAAGGTTTTGGCGGATAGATATACGTTCCTCTTGCGATATATTCTTTCAAAATGTCATTTTGAATAGTACCCGTAAGCTTTTCAGGTTTTACCCCTTGTTTTTCCCCAACGGCAATGTACATGGCAAGCAAAATAGAAGCCGGTGCATTAATCGTCATCGATGTGCTGACTTGATCCAATGGAATTTCATGGAATAGTTGTTCCATATCATGAAGAGAATCAATGGCTACACCTACTTTGCCTACTTCTCCTTCTGCCATTGGATCATCCGAGTCATAGCCTATTTGAGTCGGAAGATCGAAAGCTACTGACAAACCTGTCTGACCCTGCTTCAGTAAGTATCGAAAACGTTCATTTGTTTCTTCGGCTGAACCAAACCCTGCATATTGACGCATGGTCCAGTATCGGCTTCGGTACATTGTAGGCTGAATTCCCCTTGTATAAGGGTACTGACCGGGAAAGCCGATTTCCTCTATGTATTGCTCCTCACTTTGAGACGGTTCATATAAACGGTCGATCGGTAATTCAGAACTTGTTATAAATGATGATTTGCGTTCTGGGAATCGTGCCGATGTTTTTTCGACATCTTTTTCCCAAGCTTGTTTAGAATGATCATAGTTGGATGAACGGGTCATATAAAATGCCTCCTCTTATCAATAAGTCCCTCTCTAGCATACCAGAAATGAAGCGCTTACCTACCTAAAAATTAGTAAAATTCTCATTTATATTGTAATTGATTTCCTGCCCTTGTCCAAATGAATGTTTTTCGATAGAATGTTGGGTAGGATGGAGCAAGAAGGAGGTTAAAAACCTTGGCAGCAAACAATAAGCAGCATCAACCAACGAAAAAGAAGAAATCTAAGCGAGAAAAGCGTACGAAAGTGGTAATCTATTTGATGATCCTTTCTATGGTTCTGTCGACTCTCTTAGCTGGTGCTTCATTTTTCTTATAACGTTTACAGGAAAATATAAAAAAACTGCCGGAAGCCTAGTCAGGCTTCCGGCAGTTTTTTTTATGTGGCAGGGTTAAGCAGCCTGTTCAATCCATCTCTTATCCAAGAGTCATAAATGCTTTTCATTTCGTCATTGCTTTTTACAATGACCACTTCGGATTCTAATGAGATTATATCAAACAGTTTTTCTACATCTTTATTTTGAAGTCGGATACAGCCAGCCGATACTGACTTACCAATTGATTCAGGCCGGTTAGTGCCATGTATTCCATATATTCTTCCATCGGTACCCCGAGCGTCAAACCCAATCCAACGGGTCCCCAGGGGATTTTCTTGCGTTCCACCGGGAATATTCTTTTTCCGATAGTAAGGGTCTTTAGCTTTAACTTTGACATGAAATTGACCTTCCGGGGTTAAGTCGGAAGTTTTGCCTATGGCGGCAGAGGCGTTAAACACCTCACTTCCTTCCTCAAAGACAGAAAGTTCATGTGTTGCTTTATTAACTATGATCACCGGTTCTTCATTGATTTGCGGCGGAAGTAATGGGAGGAACATCATCATGACTAACATCGTCAAATGCATAAGTCTCATCCTCTTTTAGTTCAAGTTTTCCCCTGCAAATGAGGGTTATACATATACTAAAAAGAGCTCTTAAAAATTAAATACTGTTCAATCTCATGTAATAGGTGAAAGAGACTAGCACGAGCTTCAAATTCTTCTCTCGTTTCGGGAAGCTCGTCCTCACGGAATTCCTCTTTCATATCGTTTAACTGATGCAGAAATAGTACAGCTGTATTTCCTGGATGAACTGCCTCGGCTAGTTCATCAAAGAAATCCCCAATTCTGCCACCGTGTTTGGACGGAGGCGTAATACGACTAACCAGGGGCAGCATTCGCTGTAATAAATCAAATTGTTTTGTCCTCATATGAAAATAATGATAATGACGATTATGAATCCGCAAAAGATGATTTTCTACATCTCGAAAAGCGAGTGATGTGGCTTTCTCCAGAATTTCTTCCGTTTCATCCATTTCTTTTCCTGTCCAGGAATCCCTGCCTTCTCTTAGGTAGGTCGCAATCTCTTTAAGGATTACCCTGAAATTTTCTTCTACTCTTCTCTGATAATCCTCTAATTTATTTTCTAAACTTGGCATATATAAATTTAACAGTAGAGCAGTACCAATACCTACAGTAATTAATATAATTTCGTTCCAAATAATACTCCATCCAATATCACCTGAGATATACAAATGGAGAATAATAACCGAACTGGTGACGATTCCCTGTGTTAACTTTAACCTTACAGTCACTGGAATAAATGCAAAAAGCATCAGACCAATAGCAATTGGGTTATAGCCAATGAGTATTTCAAAGAAAATGTAGGAAAATCCCATGGCTAACAAGCAGGCAGAAAAGCGGTGCCAGGAAGTTAGAAAAGAGCGCTTTCGGGTGATTTGAATACAGAGAATGGTTAATATTCCGGCTGAAACAAAGTTCTCCAATTGAAGCAGCTGTGCAATCCAAATGGCGATTGGCGTGCCAAGCGCTGTTTTTATCGTACGATAGCCGATCTTCAAATCTTTTTTTCACCTCGATACTCGTAATTTATATCAAAAAAGGGACCTTTGTAAGTACAAAGATCCCTTAAACGTATGATTATACTTCTTCACAATACTCATCAAAGCTGCGCTGAAGCTTACCGATGACTTCCATTGGCTCAAAACCTTCGATATCATGACGTTCGACCATTGTCTGGATTTTTCCATCTTTTAATAGTGCAAATGAAGGTGAGGATGGAGGGTAACCTTCAAAATATTCTCTTGCACGGTTGGTAGCTTCCCGGTCCTGACCGGCAAATACAGTAACCAGCTGGTCCGGCCGTTTATCATAGTGAATGGCATGAGCTGCTGCCGGCCGAGCAATACCTCCAGCACAACCACAAACAGAATTAATCATAACTAGTGTTGTGCCTTCTTTATTTAAAGCTTCATCAACTTCTTCGGGTGTTGTTAATTCGTTGTAACCCGCTTGTTTGATCTCATCGCGCGCTTGCGTTACAACGTCGTTCATGAAAATATTAAAATCCATGTAGCATGGCTCCTTTATTAAGTACTAGAGTCATTTTACCAAGATATTCATCGTCTTTCAATCCAATTGAGTTAACCCGATCAAAGGTTGTGCGGATATACGATGAAAGCTGCTCCCAGATAATCACTTAGGAACAGCTTTCTTAGTATTAATAGACTGAAGTATTATCTTCAGACATTTTTTCTAGAATCTCCTTAACACGTGCCAGGAAATTACCTGCAACCAGCCCGTCCAATACCCTGTGATCTAAGGAGAGACAGAGATTTACCATGTCACGTGCCCCGAACATGCCATTCTGATATACAGGTCTTTTCACAATGGATTCCACCTGAAGAATAGCTGCCTGCGGATGGTTAATAACCCCCATAGATTGTACAGAACCAAAGGAACCCGTGTTATTGACGGTAAATGTGCCGCCTTCCATATCTTTAGAAGTCAACTTACCATCTCTTGCTTTACCAGCTAAATCAGTAATATCTTTGGCAATTCCTTTAATGCTCTTTTCATCAGCATCACGGATAACGGGTACAAATAGTTGATCTTCTTTAGCCACAGCAATATTTAAATTAATGGCTTTTCGCTGGATGATCTTGTCTCCGCCCCAAGTACTGTTTAACTGCGGGTATTCTTTTAAGGCTTGTGCTACAGCTTTTACAAAGAAAGCAAAGTAGGTTAAGCTAAATCCTTCTTTTTCTTTAAACTGCTTTTTCTTTGCATTCCGAAGTTCCACCAGGTTAGTAACATCTACTTCTACCATCATCCACGCATGTGGAATTTCAGTTTTAGATTTCACCATGTTTGCTGCAATCGCTTTACGAACACCGTTCACAGGGATTTCAATGTCACCTTCTCCTGCTTGTACATTGGAAGCGGCAGCAGCTGGTGTTTGTTTTTCAGAAGAAGCAGCGGCAGGTTGAGCAGAAGGCTGTGCATTTCCCTCCGCATTTTTCTCGACTTGTGGAATCTCTCCACTTTCAATAATTTTCTCAATGTCTTTACGCGTGATTCGTCCTCCACGTCCCGATCCTTCAACTTGATTTAAATCAATTTCATGATCTTGGGCAAGAGTCATTACAGCAGGAGAGTAGCGCTTTTTATTCCCTTTGTCCTTTTTAGGCTGATCGGACTTTTGGGAAGTGGTCGTTTTCTTCTCTTCAAGTTTCTTTTCTTGCTTGACCGGTTCTTCTTCAGCTTTAGATTCCTCTGACTTTTCTTCAGAAGCTGAGCCTTCTACTTCAATATGGCACATTAAATCACCAACGGCCAGGGTCTCCCCTTCTTCCGCTACAAGTTCTTTTATTACCCCTGTGAAGGAAGATGGTACTTCTGCGTTCACTTTATCAGTCATAACTTCAGCTATTGGGTCATATTTATTTACTTGATCACCAGGCTCAACCAGCCATGTACTGATCGTACCTTCTGTAACACTTTCCCCAAGCTGAGGCATATTGATTTTTTCTACGCCCACACGAACTCCTCCTTAATTAAAATTCAGCGAGATCCCGCATTGCTTTTTCTACTTTATCCGGGTTCATCATGAAAAACTTTTCCATTGTCGGTGCATAAGGCATGGACGGAATGTCAGGACCTGCAAGACGCTGGACAGGTGCATCGAGATCAAATAAGCAATTTTCACTGATGATCGCTGATACTTCGGAAATAATGCCGCCTTCTTTGTTATCCTCTGTAACTAAAAGAACCTTTCCTGTTTTCGAAGCGGCTTCAATAATACCTTGCTGATCCAATGGATAGACGGTTCTCAAATCAAGGATGTGAGCGTCAATTCCTTCTTCAGCTAACTTTTCAGCCGCCTGCAGCGCAAAGTGCACACACAGACCGTAAGTAATCACAGTAATATCTGAACCTTCTCTTTTAACATCCGCTTTTCCAATAGGTAGCGTATAATCCTCTTCAGGAACTTCTCCTTTAATCAGACGGTAAGCTCGCTTGTGTTCAAAGAATAGAACTGGGTCATTATCACGGATGGAAGCTTTCAACAGCCCTTTCACATCGTATGGAGTTGAAGGCATTACAATTTTTAGCCCAGGCTGGTTTGCGAAGACAGCTTCCACCGATTGAGAATGATAGAGAGCCCCGTGTACACCACCACCGTAAGGAGCACGAATCGTCATTGGCACACTCCAATCGTTATTAGAACGATAGCGCGTCTTAGCAGCTTCGGAAATAATCTGGTTCACTGCAGGCATGATGAAGTCAGCGAACTGCATTTCTGCTACCGGTCTCATTCCATACATAGCAGCCCCAATTCCAACACCTGCGATTGCAGATTCAGCGAGGGGTGTATCAAGAACGCGATCTTCTCCAAACTCATCATAGAGTCCGTCTGTAGCGCGGAAGACCCCGCCTCGCTTACCGACGTCCTCTCCAAGCACGAAAACTTTATCGTCCCGCTTCATCTCTTCTCTTAAAGCCTGCGTTACAGCCTGAATATAAGATATAACTGCCATTTTTATTCCCCCTCCTTACTCTTCATTCTCTTCATAGACGTACTTCATTGCCGATTCCGCTTCAGCATATGAGGCATTCTCAGCATAATCAGTTGCATCATTGACAATTTGATTAATCTCTTCATTCATTTCGGTTTCTATCTCTTCAGTCAGTATGTTTTGTTCGCGTAAGTAATTCGCAAAAGTAACTATAGAATCTTTCTTTTTAGCTTCATCTACTTCTTCCCGCTCCCTGTATGTGCGATCATCGTCATCACTGGAGTGAGGGGTCAGACGATAGGATACTGTTTCAATCAGGGTAGGGCCTTCGCCGTTTCTGCCACGGTCTGCCGCAGCTTTAACTGCCTCATAAACGGCTAGTGGGTCATTCCCATCCACAGTAAAACCAGGCATACCATATCCGATGGCACGGTCAGAAACCTTTTCACAGGCAAGCTGTTTCGAGACAGGTACAGAGATGGCATATTTATTATTTTCTACCATAAAGATAACTGGAAGTTTATGAACGCCTGCAAAGTTTGCTCCTTCATGGAAATCACCCTGATTGGAGGAACCTTCACCGAAAGTCACAAGTGACACAAAATCTTTCTTTTCCATCTTTCCAGCCAGGGCTATACCTACTGCGTGGGGTACTTGAGTCGTTACTGGAGATGAACCTGTTACAATCCTGTTTTTCTTCTGTCCGAAGTGACCTGGCATTTGACGTCCACCTGAATTCGGGTCCTCCGCTTTAGCAAAACCAGAAAGCATCAAATCCTGAGGTGTCATGCCAAAGGAAAGGACAACTCCCATGTCCCGGTAGTAAGGCAAAGCATAGTCTTTGGTTCGGTCAAGAGCATAGGAAGCACCTACTTGGGCAGCCTCCTGACCTTGACATGAAATAACAAATGGAATTTTACCTGCACGGTTCAATAGCCACATTCTTTCGTCAATCTTTCTTGCCATAAGCATGGTTCGGAACAAATCTAAAACTTCTTCGTCACTAAGTCCTAATGATTTATGGCGGTTTTCAGCCATATTTCCCCCTCCTTTATTTATCCGTGGATTTGATTACCATCTACAGCCATAGCTGCTTCTCCAATTGCTTCTGCGAGCGTCGGATGCGGGTGAATACTCTCAGCAATTTCCCATGGAGTGGCATCCAGTACTTTCGCAAGACCTGCTTCAGATATCATATCCGTTACATGCGGACCTACCATATGAACTCCTAAAAGATCGTCTGTATCTTTATCAGCGATGATTTTTACGAACCCATCGGTTTCTCCAAAAACAAGAGCTTTACCAATAGCCTGAAATGGAAATTTCCCAGTCTTTATATTATAATTCTCATCTTTAGCCTGCTGTTCCGTCAAACCTACACTCGCTACCTCAGGATTTGAATAAATGCAAGTAGGCACATGATTATAGTTCATTGAGTGAGGGTTTTGGTTAGCCATATGTTCAACTGCTGTAATCCCTTCATGAGAAGCCACATGAGCCAGTTGCATCCCGCCGATTACGTCGCCAATCGCATAAATATGACTTTCTTTCGTCTGGTAATAGGAATTGGTCTGAATTACACCATTTTCAACTACAATATCTGTATTTTCCAGACCAATATTTTTAACGTTGGCCGCACGCCCCACCGAGACAAGCATTCGGTCAGCTTCATAAGTAATTGCTTCACCGTCTACTTCTGCCTGGATAGAAATGCCTTCCTCTTTATTAAGGGTTTCCGGCATCACTTTGGCACTCGTTACAATATTAATTCCTTTTTTCTTCATTTGTTTTTGCATTTCCTTGACGACATCCTGATCCTCTGTCGGTAAGATCTGAGACATATACTCAAGTACAGTGACTTTGACTCCAAAATCTGAAAGCATGGAGGCCCATTCGATTCCTATGACTCCCCCGCCTACAATTACAATAGAAGATGGTAATTCTTCCATATAGAGGGCTTCATCTGAAGTCATTACCTGTTTTCCGTCCACTTCCAGCCCTGGTAGAGACTTAGGACTTGAACCGGTAGCTATTAATACATTTTTAGGAATTAACATTTCGTTTTCTTCCCCATTATTCATTTCCACAGATATTGTTCCCGCTGTCGGTGAGAAAATGGAAGGACCAAGAATTCTTCCAAATCCTTCAAAAATATCAATTTTCCCTTTCTTCATTAAACCTTGCACACCATTATGTAGGGTGTCTACAATTGATTGTTTACGCTCTTGAACCTTAGTGAAATTAAGCGTTGGCTCTTGAACTGTCACACCAAAATCTTCCGCTTCCTTTGTCTGACGGAAAACCTCTGCACTTCTGAGTAAGGCTTTCGATGGTATGCATCCCCGGTGAAGGCATGTCCCTCCAAGTTCACGTTTCTCAACAATTGCTACTTTAAGTCCAAGCTTCGAAGCACGGATAGCTGCGACGTAACCGCCTGTTCCGCCCCCGAGAACGACTAAATCATATTCTTCAGCCATGTGGACTCTCCTTCCTATTCTATAAAATTAGGATACTGCTTTGGAACTTCTTCATGATTCAGTATTCGTAAAGTACCTTCGTTTAAAGCCTCTAATTCATTCTCACCTGGATAGACAAGTACATCAGCAATCCAGTGGATTCGTTTTGATATTTCTTCCACGAATGTTTTACCATAGGCAAGCCCTCCGGTGAGCGCTATCGCATCTACTTTCCCTTCAAGAGCCGCACTCATACTCCCTATTTCTTTAGCGATCTGGTAAGCCATGGCTTCATAAACCAGTTTCGCTTTTCGATCACCGTGCTGGACCATCTTTTCTATTTCTCTAGCATCGTTTGTATCTAAGTAGGCCATTAACCCACCTTGCCCTACCAACTTTTTCATGACTTCATCTCTGTAGTATTGCCCTGAAAAACAAAGAGATACAAGATCCCCTGCGGGAACCGTTCCAGCCCTCTCCGGCGAAAAGGGCCCATCCCCATGAAGACCATTGTTAACGTCGACAACACGGCCGTTGGCATGAGCTCCCACAGTAATGCCACCCCCCATATGAGTGACAATCAAGCGGGTGTCTTTATAGGATTTCTCTAAATCTTTTGCAGCGCGCCGAGCTACTGCTTTCTGGTTTAAAGCGTGAAAAATACTTTTACGGGGAATTTCAGGAACCCCGGAGACTCTGGCTATATCCTGAAGCTCATCCACTACAACAGGATCAACAATATAAGCTCCAATATTTAGCCCCTTTGCTATTTCATTAGCTATAATTCCGCCCAGATTGGAAGCATGTTCACCATTGTAGCCGTTTTTCAAATCCTCAAGCATAGCTTCATTGACTTCGTAAGTGCCTCCTTCAATAGGCCGAAGCAAACCGCCTCTTCCACAAACAGCACTCAACTTACTGATATTAATTCCTTCTTGATCGAGTTCATTGAGAATGACCTGCTTCCTGAATTCGTACTGGTCAATAATTTTATTAAATTGATTGATTTCTTCCGGCTGATGCCTAATTGTCTTTTCAAAAATAGCGTCTTCATCATCAAAGACGCCGATCTTCGTCGATGTAGAGCCAGGATTAATTACTAGTATGCGATGATTTTGCAATGTCTTCGACCTCCATACCCGTACTTATTTCCTGCTTAAAATGTGGTGGCCGTTTTGAAGAAACTGGCTCCGAGAGCGACGCAGACGTTCAATGCGTTCCTCTGCCATGCGGTCGGCTGCTTTATAAGTAGGTATATTATCACGACGGGAGATTTCGAATACACGGGAGACATTATCATAAATAGTTTCTACTCGCTTCATAGCTCGCTCTTTATTGTAACCGTGGAGTTCATCAGCTACATTAATCACTCCGCCCGCATTAATAACGTAATCTGGAGTATAGACTACGCCTTTCTCGTGGAGAAGGTCACCATGGGAAGTATCTTTTAACTGGTTGTTAGCTGCTCCCGCAATGACTTTCGCTTTTAACTGAGGAATAGTTTCGTCATTAATGGTTGCGCCTAAAGCACAAGGAGCATATATATCACAGTCTACGCTATATATGTCTTCAGTCTCCACTGCTTCAGCACCGAATTCATCTACAGCACGCTGAACAGCTTCCTTATTAATATCGGTGACAATCAAATGCGCTCCTTCTTCGTGCAAGTGACGGCAAAGGGTGAAAGCAACGTTCCCTACCCCTTGTACAGCAACCGTTTTTCCTTCTAGAGAATCACTGCCAAAGCCTTCTTTTGCGGCTGCTTTCATCCCTCTGTATACACCATAAGCTGTCACTGGAGAAGGGTTTCCTGAGGAGCCGAATGCTGGAGATATACCTGTTACGTAATCCGTTTCTTCATGAATTAAATCCATATCCTGAACGGTTGTCCCTACGTCTTCAGCCGTAATGTATCGCCCATTCAAACCTTGTATAAAGCGGCCGAATGCCCGGAACATTTCTTCGTTCTTTTCTGTCTTGGGGTCTCCTATGATGACCGTTTTTCCTCCGCCAAGATTCAATCCAGCAGCTGCATTCTTATAAGTCATCCCTTTAGCTAATCGGAGAGCATCCTCAATTGCATCCTCTTCAGAGGCGTAGGTCCACATGCGTGTTCCGCCAAGTGCCGGCCCTAAAGTAGTATCATGGATGGCAATAATAGCTTTCAAACCAGATTGTTCATCCTGACAAAATAATAGTTGTTCGTAATCGTACTCTTTCATGTATTTAAAAATTTGCATTTTCAATTCCTCCTATTGTTTGCTGGACTGTAATGCCAGTGCTAGTGAATAAACCTTACTTTCTGCTGAATCAGCTCGTGAAGTCAATACAATGGGTGCTTTGGCTCCACTTATTACAGCAGCGACTTTGGCACCAGCGAAATACATAAACGACTTGTATAAGGCGTTGGCCACTTCTATAGTTGGCACCATTAGTATATCCGCTTGTCCTGCCACTTCTGACTGCACCCCTTTATGTTCAGCCGCTTGTTTATCAACCGCATTATCAAAAGCAAGCGGTCCATCCACAATACAACCACTAATCTGTCCCCGGCGGTTCATTTGAGTTAATATTGCAGCATCCTCAGTAGCTGGCATAGCCGGATTAACTACTTCTACAGCAGCAAGGACAGCAACCTTCGGTAAGTTCCATCCTGCTAAGCTCGCTACTTTTACGGCATTATTTATGATCTGAACCTTCTCTTCCAGGGTTGGGGCAATGTTCATTGCCGCATCAGTTAAGAATATTAAATTGTCCTGCCCCGGTACTTCAAAGAGGGCAACATGGGATAAGACCCCACCAGCTCTAAGGCCATATTGTTTATCTAATACCGCTTTAAGCAGTGTTTTAGTATCAACATTTCCTTTCATTACAACGTGAGCTTCTTGATTATGAACGGCTTTTACGGCTTCATGTGCAGCCTTTTCACGTGAACAATCCAGAAGGGTTATCCCTTCATCTTGCAAATCTATATTCATCTTTTCTGCAAGTTCTGTAATAGCCAGTTTATCTCCTGTAAGAAGAAACCTGCCAATTCCCAGTTCTCGTGTTTGCTTAACCGCTCTCAAGACTTCTTCATCTTCAGCCTGAGCTACTGCAACGGTTTTCAATTCTGCACGATTAACCTGGGCCACCATTTGATCTAAGGTTCTCATTCTGTCACCTCTTCTTATAAATAATGCAAGATTCGTGCCAACTCAATGGACCCCACATCTGCCTGTTCCGAAACTCATAACCGTGCAAAATCTTGCGTTTTATGCTTATTTTTGCATGCTATGTTTATCTAAATTGTATTTATCCAATTTATAATAGAAGTTTCGAATGGATATGCCAAGGGCTTTAGCGGTCTGTGTCTTATTAAAATCATGGGCCCGGAAAGCGTCCGCTAAGAGTCTTTTTTCATATTCATCCACGGCTTGCTGAAGTGTCTCCCCTAGCCACTGATTTCCTGATGTATTCGAACCGGAAGCTGTTGAAGTTTCTTTCGTAAGGTTCGGGATATGTTTAGGGAGTATTACATCTTCTAAATGATCCATATAAATCATGGCACGTCCAATAATATTTTCGAGCTCCCTTACGTTCCCGGGCCAATGGTAGGCAGTTAATTGCTGGAAAGCCTGCTTATCTATAGAAGTAACATGCCGGCCATAATCTTCATTCAGTTTTTGAATCAGGTGCTCAGCCAAGAGTTTTAAATCTTCTATCCTCTCTCTTAAAGGAGGGATGTAAATCGGAAGACGGTTTAAGCGGTAATAAAGATCTTCACGAAAAGATTTATTCATAATCGCTTTTTCCAAATTCATATTCGTAGCAGCAATTACACGTACATCTATGTGTACAGGCTTAGTGCCCCCTACTCTCAGAATTTCTTTCTCTTGTAAAACCCGAAGCAGTTTTGCCTGCATTGGCAGGGTTAATTCTCCGATTTCATCTAAGAAAATGCTGCCAGAGTTGGCCTCTTCAAACAGCCCTTTCTTTCCCCCGCGCTTAGCACCAGAAAAGGCTCCATCTTCATAGCCAAACAGTTCACTCTCTAATAAGCTTTCAGCTATAGAAGCGCAATTTACACGGATAAACTTATTATGGCGCCGTTCACTCTCATTATGAATGGCATGAGCAAAAAGTTCTTTACCAGTCCCAGATTCCCCTCGCAGCAAAACGGTAGCCGGAGTCCTGGCTCCTACTTTTGCCTGTTCCAATGCAAGCGTCATTTCTGAAGAATTACCGATAATGTCATCAAAAGTGTACTTTGCTTCAAGACTCCTAATAATCTGACGCGCTCTTCTGAGTTCGCTGGTTAAAGACTGGATTTCTGTCACATCATGTAGAACTCCGACACTGCCTTTTAATTTTCCATCTACAATGACCGGGGCTACATTTACTAATACATCCTTTTTGTGAGGACCCACCTTCATCCTCACTCCCCGAACTGGACGCCGGGTTTTAAGGACCTTCATATGCATACTTTCCCCTTCATATATGTCTACTGTGGCAGGCTTACCAACTATTTCATCTTCTGATAACCCTGTAATTCTAGAATAAGCAGGATTAACCATTAAACCGCTTCCATTTTCATCCACAACCGATATAGCTTCATCAGAAGATTGAATGATAGCTTCAAGCATAGTTTTTACTTCTTTTAAATCGGTAATTTCTTCTGCCAGATCTACTACTTCTGTAATGTCCTGAAAAACAGCATACGCCCCTATAACTTTACCGCCAGCGCCGATCATGGGAATCCTAGTCGTAATAACTTTTTTTCCATTTTCAAGGATCAGTTTCTGGTTCACTTCTTTTTCCCTTGATTTCAACAGCTGAGGAAGCCTTGAAGCCGGAATCACCCCCTGAATGGACCTGCCAATAATGGACTTTTTATCCATACCTAAGATCTGTTCCGCACTGCGGTTCACAAAAGAGACTTTGGCATCAGGTGCAATTACGATCATACCATCGTGAATGCTGTTTAATATAAGATGCTGGTTCTCAGTCTGGCGTTTCAATTCCTGGACGAGTGCTTCTTTTTCTTCGAGAAGCTCTGACGTAATATAAGCTACGGATCCTGGAATAACGACCGTTTTCTGATTTCTACGGGCTCTAATCTCTTCAAAAACCCCGTCATCTCCTGTAGCTTCAATTACTATATCTATATCTTTATGTATAAAATCCTGCCAGTGAGCACCTGTTGGTATATAAATGGCCTCTGCTAACCCAAGCCCCTCAGCATCCTTGTTAATATCTGTCACCGCTACAATTTTCATTCGATCTGTTTCATTCAGCAGTTTTAACAGGGCTGTTCCACCTTTGCCTGCTCCGACAATCAATACACGTTTCATTATTATCACACCCTGCAATAATTTGCGCATCTTTATCCTACCCTATTATGCATTTTTTAGCAAGGGGGATTGTATTCCCACATCATTCTGCATTTGGTATACTAGATAATGATTGTTAGAAAAGGAGATACTAATTATGCGCATAATTGCTTTACTGTTATTAGCTACTCCCGGAATCATTGCGGTTTATGGCATAAAATTAATGCGGGATGCATTATTTGGTGAATTTCACCCTATATTTTTTCACATAGCTTTACAAGGAGCTGCCGGCTTGCTTTTTTTCCTGGGAGGACTTGCCTTTATTGGTGGATTCATTCTTCACCGTGACAGGAAAAGAAACCTCACCAAAGGACGCTTTGACCAAAATCGTAGTTCGAAATGAAGGAGTTTTGCTCTGTGACAGAGTTTGAGTTATTTAAGAATCAATACCCTTTTGACTTGTTAGCAGAAGAGGAATTTGAAAACATATTCGGAAATGCTGTAGTGAAAGAGTACAGTACGAATGAATTTATTATTCATGAAGATCAATCAGATAATTCAATTGACATCCACTTCCTCACCTCCGGTCTCGCGAATAATATTATGCATCGTTCCAATGGAAAGCAGTTATCTGTCCGCTTTTATTATCCTGGGGATTTAATAGGGGTCATGATTCTCTTAACCAGCGGTGAAATGAGATTTTCTGTACAGGCTTTGGAACCTGTGAAAACCATCTGTTTTGAGCGAGAATCCTTTTTAAAAGTGATGTCTAATAATACACAATTTTCAAAAGTCGTCATGGATGGAATCAGCAATTTAATGAAGAGTCTCTATGATGAAGTGAAATACAAGAGTTCCACAACTGATGATCAGGATGACCGGGATCTCTATAAAAAGCGTGCCGACGCCTATATGGAACCACCGACATTTATACATCCTGAATCTTCCATTGAAAAGGCAGCGCGAATGTTACAACAACAGAAAATAGAAGCTTTAATTGTAAGTGATGATCAAAAAACAATGCTAGGGATGATAGGGTATGGAGAAATTCTTCGCGCCTATTTCGAAAACGACCACAATAATCCTGTGAAGGCCTATATGTCTCAGGAAGCATACGAAATCAATGAACAGGAGTTCATTTATGATGCTCTTAGTTACTTAAAACATCACCCAACTGAAATTATTCCAGTTCTTCATAAAGATAAGATTGTAGGAATCCTTCGTCAATCATCTTTCTTTACGATCAAGAACTCGGTGTATTTTGATCTTACCTATCGAATTTCGAATGCATCCACGATCCAGGAAATCATTGAACTTTCTCCAACCTATAACCAAAGATTCCAAAAATTCATCTCCAGCCTTATTGAGGATAATATGTTCGCCTATGATATCGCTGAGCTTATGACCAACTATAATGATCGTATCCATAAACAGGTTGTACAAATTGCTGAAGATGAAATGATTGCGGAAGGCCTTGGCGCCCCTCCTATCAACTATTGCTTTTTGGTCATGGGAAGTGAAGGACGGAAAGAGCAGGCATTTTCCACTGATCAGGACAACGGAATGATTTTAGCTGATTACAATCATTCGAAGCATCAACCAAGAATCAAAGCTTATTTTGAGCGTTTTACTACAAAAATTAATTATATGTTAAATGAATGCGGATTCCCTTATTGTAATGGTGGAATTATGGCAAAAGAAGAAAAATGGCGCAAACAGATGACAGAATGGCATACAAGTGTAGACACTTGGATAGAAAAAATGGATGCAGAAGAAATTCGTGACTTTACAATTTTCATGGATTTCCGGCCTATATTTGGGGATTATTCACTGGCTTACGAATTAAAAAAATATGTTACTAAAAGAGTTCAGAAATCATTAAGCCTTCATCAGCTTTTAATGAAAGACACACTTAGATTCCGAGTCCCTGTCCAGCCGTTTGGACGTATCTCAGGTGTAGGAAAAAAGAGGACTCTTAATTTGAAAAAGTCAGCTATTATGCAAATTGTTAATGCTGTACGAATCTATAGCATGAAATACGGCATTGAAAACATTAATACCGTGAGCCGTCTGAACGCATTAGCTGAACATGAACGCTTCCACCCTAGAGATGTCGAGAATGCTAAAACAGCTCTGCACCGTTTGATGCTGTTTCGTCTTAAAGAAAATCTTAAGCAGCTGGAAAATACAGAAGTTTTGTCCAATGATCTAAAACTCACCCAAATGAACAAAGAGGAGCGTCGCTCTCTGCGGGAAGCATTGATTATTGCGAAACGACTTCAGCAGGTACTAGAATTGAGTTACAATCGGAATAGGGTGATGTAATGCTGCCCGTGGACCTACAAATTTTAAAATATATTCTTTTTGAAAAACCCATTTACTATTATAAAATTAAACCTTATTTAAAGTGGAAGAGTTATGAAAACCTTCAACATCAGCTGCAAACGTACGAACCCGATTTCGAAATTGCGAAAAAAAATCTTAATAAAGTAGATTATACTATTTTCGATCTCGAGACCACTGGTTTTCTTCCTGAGATCGGTCACGAAATAATTTCTATTGGAGCTGTAAGGATTAATGGCCTTGATTCGTGTTACCGTAAGAAACTTCACCAGGTAATCCGTCCCATCAGACCTGTAAATAAGCAGATTTTGAGGTTAACGGGACTCACGAAAGAACGCCTTAAAAATTCAAGTCCTTTTATAGAAGGCTTCCAAAATTTCCTGGATTTTAGTGAAGGATCCATTTTGGTCGCTCACCCTGCGAAATTTGATATGAGGTTCCTGCAGGCCATGTTAAAAAGATGGAAGCTGCCAGCTTATCATCCACAGGTTCTTGATTCCCATTTAATGGCGCAATGGTTATTTCCTGACATCAAACATCAGCTCGATCCGCTGCTCAAACACCTCGGAATCGAAAAGCGTGAGCGTCATCATGCCTTAAACGATGCCATTATGACCTCTGAATTATTCTGTCACCTTATGCGCTTAACTATGAATGAGGGAATAAATACAGCCGAAGAATTACAAAACCAATTGCACAAAAAATAAAACGAAGCTGCTTAAAAAGCAGCTTCGTTTTATTAATTATTCAAAAAAATTCTTATAGAGAGCTTGCACAGCAGCTGTAAGCGATTCAGATTTAACTCCGAACATCATGGAAACTTCGGAGGAACCCTGGTTAATCATCTCTATATTAACCCCGGCATCCTTAAATGCTGTGGCAGCCTGACTGGCTAATCCTACAGCCTGATTCATACCTTCCCCAACTATCATAATCATGGCCATATCTCTCTCAATAAGAACCATATCAACATCCAATTCCTCTTTGATCCGCTTAACCACCACTTGTTCCTTCTCTTTAGGAAGCTGGTAATCCCTGAGGATCACAGACATATCGTCTATGCCGGAAGGAGCATGCTCAAATGAAACCTCTTCATCTTCTAATATCTGGAGCAAGCGGCGTCCGAACCCGATCTCTCTATTCATAAGAAATTTACTTACATAGATGTTCAGGAAGCCATGATCACTCGCTATCCCAACTACATGACCTTCCCGTTCCGGCTGTTCAGCTACGATCATAGTACCTGGAGCTTCAGGATTGTTCGTATTCTTTATGCAAACTGGTATCTTTTCTCTGAATGCAGGAATAAGAGCTTCATCATGAAATACAGAGAACCCAGCATAAGACAATTCACGCATTTCC
Organism: Halobacillus sp.; assembly: GCF_049282395.1. NCBI lineage: Bacteria > Bacillati > Bacillota > Bacilli > Caryophanales > Bacillaceae > Halobacillus > Halobacillus sp. The sequence continues at coordinate 23,826 of NZ_JBAPTY010000392.1, forward strand.
CTATAGGTAAGGGAGGTCAACTGTTTTGGCTGGTCCACGATGTTTGGGTTCACACAATAAACAGAGTCAACATCTGTAAAATTCTCATAAAGATCAGCCTTTACCCCGGCAGCTACAATGGCCCCCGTTATATCTGAGCCTCCGCGGGAAAAGGTAACAAGCTGACCATTGGGAGTAAAACCAAAAAACCCTGGAATGACTAAGATTCCATCACGTTCTCTTAATTGATAAAGTCTCTCAAAACTCTCTTCATGGACTAAAGCGCCTCCTAATTGATTGCGAACGATTATCCCTGCATCCCTGGGATTGACATAAGATGCTTTTTGGTTCCTCGACGTTAAATAGGCACTTATTACTAACGCTGAGCCATCTTCTCCGCATGATTTCAAAGCGTCCATCCCATAAGGCACACCCTCTTTGATTAAGTTCATGGCTTCATCAATCTTAGATTGGACCGCCGTAAAAACTTCTTCACGCAGTCCGAGTTCGTTAACATTACTTCGAAACCGATTTAGCACTTGATCATAAACGTTTCTGTCAAAAGAAGAGCCATGTATAGAATCCCCAAGTTTAATGAGTAGATCAGTTACTTTCTCGTCTCCAGAAAATCTTTTACCTGGAGCAGAGACCACAATGACACTTCTTTCATTATCTGCTTCTATAATGTCAGTAATTTTTTTTATTTGTTCCGCATTAGATACAGAACTACCACCAAATTTTACTACTTTCATATGTAAACACCCCATCAATCCACAAAGTTACTAATAATTAAGAATTGTATCACAAATCAGTCGGGAAAATGAACCGAAATGATTTAAAAACATAAGTTACCATTTTATATTTTTAAAATGGAAGCAAATCCCATAGAAAATGATGTATAATAAGTGAAGGTTTATATATTTGTTACTTTTTGGAGAAGGAGGTCAGAATTTGATGGTATATAGAAGGGATGGTTTTGGTGGATCAAGATTTTACCCTGAAGATGGTGAAATTGAAATATTATGTACATTTGTTGAAACGGGGCATAGGTATGTAATCCTTCAATATTTAGAGCTGCCCTTTAGTTATCGACTAATAAAAAGACACGGGATTCATCTGCTGGATGATAAAGCTCATCTCTCCCTGATCCCCTATCTAAATGCCATAGATCAAGGGGTATATGATAATCCTATCCTTGCCCATGATATACATAAGCTTATGTCCTGAATAAAATAAATATCGATCTATGCTAAAACCTACCTAATTGTAACGGATTAAAAATAAATAAAAACCTTCTATTATCGGATGGGCGAAATTCACCCGATAATAGAAGGTTCAAGAAGGCATTATTTAGTTTCAGACTTTATTTTATGTGTTTTATCGTTACGAAGCCTTATGCTCTAAACGTAGACGATCAGCAACCATCGCAATGAATTCACTGTTTGTCGGCTTGGCCTTTGTATGCGAGATGGTGTACCCGAATAATGAAGATATAGCATCGATATTTCCACGATTCCACGCAACTTCGATCGCATGACGAATGGCACGCTCGACTCGTGAGGCTGTAGTATTGTATTTAGTAGCAATGTCGGGATAAAGGACTTTTGTAATGGATCCAAGGAGATCAAGATCACGATAAACCATCGAAATGGCTTCCCTTAAATATTGATAGCCTTTGATATGAGCTGGAACGCCCACTTCATGAATAATGTGAGTAATACTTGTATCAAGATCCGGCTTTTTAGACTTGGTTGAGGTGTAACTGCTGCCAAGAGCACGGTTAATTGGATCCCCAGCATGCTTGATTTGTCTAACCTGTTCCGCAAGGTGATCCAGGTCAAAAGGTTTCATCATAAAATAAGCAGCACCCAGTTCTACAGCTTTTTTAGTTACTTCTTCCTGACCAAAAGCCGTTAGCATAATGACTTCTGGCTGTTTATCAAATTCTTTCAGCTTTCCAAGTACAGCCAGTCCATCTAAGTGAGGCATAATAATATCCAGGATTAATACGTCAGGCTTCTTTTCTTCTACCATTTGCAGACAATCTTTACCATTATAGCTGGCATCGATTACATCAATATCATTTGTGTCTTCAAAATATTCCTGAAGAAGTTTGACTAACTCCCTATTATCATCCGCTAAACACACTCTTATTTTTTCCATTTACCTTCCTCCTTACAAAATTATCCCTCTTTTTGCTTGAATACATATATTCGACATAGAGGAAATCTATCCCTTTTCATTATAACAAATAATATTCAAAATTGGATGATATCTTCAAAATGCTTGAAAATACTTATAAAATCGCAATTATTCGACATATCTGAAGTTTTAATGTCGTTTTTTGTCGAATAAAAAAAGGGCTCACGAGGAGCACCTTTTTTAACTTGCTTTTTGTTGTTTATCATATATTTCGATACCGGCTTCTTGAAGCATCCACTCAATATGAACACCATACCCGCTAGTAGGATCATTAACGAACACATGAGTAACTGCACCAATAATTTTTCCATTTTGAATAATAGGACTTCCACTCATTCCCTGTACAATTCCCCCCGTTTTATCCAACAGTTTAGGGTCGGTAATTTTTACAATCATACCTTTTGTTACAGGGCTTTTCTTAGGCATATTGCTGACAATTTCTACATCAAACGTCTGCATTTTGTCTCCATCTAACACCGTAAGGATTTTTGCAGGTCCTTCTTCTACCTGCTCAGCATATCCGACAGGCAGACCATTTGGATAGGATTTATTATCCATCGAGCCATCTAATTCTCCAAAGATGCCGAAAGGTGTGTTCTTTGTAATCGTACCTAAACGGTCATCCTTTAAGGAAAATTCAGCCCGTTTTTCACCAGGAACGCCCTGACTTCCTTTTTCAATAGAAGTAACGTGAGAGCGTACAATGGTTCCTTCATGAATTTCAATAGGCTTTTTCGTATCCATATCTGAAATGACATGGCCTAAAGCTCCATATTTTTTACTATCTGGATGGTAAAACGTCATAGTTCCAATTCCAGCTGCAGAATCACGGATATATAATCCGATTTGATATTCTTTTTCCTGTTTGTTAAACGAAGGATTTAATGTCGCTGTCATGATCTCTTTATTTCTTTTTAACGTAAATTTTATGGCTTTTCCATCTTTCCCTGCCTCTTTTACCAGGGAGGATAGATCCTCCATACTATTGAGTTCCTCACCATTTCCTTTTAACAAAATATCCCCGACTTGAACACGGGCGTCTTCCCCTGGAGATGTTTTCTCATCCGCTTCTCCCGTTACAAGATGGTGTCCTACAACCAGGACTCCTTTTGTGTGTAATTCTACGCCTACCGATTGTCCACCAGGGATTAATCGGATATCCTTCATTTTTTTAATGTCCGTTTTCTTCAAAGGCACGCCGGCAAATTCATGAAAAACCTGACTATCATTTGTAGATGAAAATGCTGTCCAGGCTTCATTAGGATGACTTGAAACCGGTGCTGCCTCTATTTCAGCAGAAGTACTTACTTTTACTTCTGTTGGAATAGCAAGATATTTCTGAAGGGGGCTGAATAAAGGTAATATAAGCATCAACAGCAGGAGAACAGAACCACATATATGTTTACTTGTCAACTTATGATTCAAGGGTTCAACACTCCTTATTACTCCAGTACCAACTTTCTTGGCTTACTTATAATGTGGTCTTCAAGTCCACTTTTTAAACCAGTATAAACTGAGTAAATATAGTACCGATTCCCTTGGCATGAAACATTCTCCATGGTATAAATTAAAACATCAAGCTAATCCTATACTTGTAACCATTTAAAAAACGTATGGATTGATCCATACGTTTTAATTTCCCCAATATACGTTCATATCATTTATTTAATTTATGTTTATGTGCCATCTCCAACAATTCTCTTGCATGCTCGAGAGTTGTTTCCGTCAATTCAGCTCCTGTAATCATGCGAGATAACTCATCAGCTTTTTCCTGATGAGACAATTCCGAAACCCCTGTGTAAGTACGATCATTATCTACACGTTTTTCAATTCTTACGTGAGTATCTGCCATCGCAGCCACTTGAGGTAAATGAGAAATACAAAGGACCTGAGAGCCTTCTGATATTCCATAGATTTTTTCAGCTATAGCTTGAGCCACTCGGCCGCTTACTCCTGTATCTACTTCATCAAAGATGACGCTTGTTACTCCTTGATGTCTTGAGAATATGCGTTTTAGAGCAAGCATAATTCTAGACATTTCCCCTCCGGAAGCTACTTTATGTATTTCTCTTAGAGGTTCACCTGGATTAGTTGTAATCAAAAATTTAACATGATCAAAACCATTAGATTGCAAACGGACTGGTTTACCATCCAGGACAGGATCAGATTGTTTTCCTTCTTTTATAGAAATATCAACATCGAAAGCAGCTTTTTCCAAATATAAGTCCTTTAGCTCCTCATGAATATAACCAGCTAACAATTCTGAAACATGCTTCCGAATATCATGCAGATCCTTCGCTTCTAATACCGCGTCCTGCCCCAGTTCATTAATTTGACTTTCCATATTGGCAAGGCGTGAGTCTTTATTTTTAATCTCGTCTATCTCTTCCTCTATTCTGGATGCATATTCCAGCATCTCCTCGACGTCTGCACCATACTTCTTCTTTAATCGATTCAATTCATTCAATCTGGATTCAATTTGATTTAACCGTTCAGGATCAAATTCGAGGTTCTCCATTTGTGAACTTAATTGAAAGGTCAATTCCTCGATTAAGTAATACGAATTGGAAAGCTCTTCTGACATTTTAGCCAGACTGTCATCAAAATCACCTGTGCTTTCCAAAGAAGTCATCGCGTGACTTAACCAATCGAGACCTTTTTGCTCTCCATACAAAGAATAGTAAGCATCATGGATACCTTGATAAATCTTTTCATAATTATTTAATTTAGTTCGTTCTTCGCTTAATTCCTCATCTTCTTTCGGTTGAAGTTCCGCTTCTTGAAGTTCACGAAGCTGAAACTCTAAAAGGTCAAGTCGCTGAGCCATTTCTTGTTCATTTTCACTTAGTTCTTTATATCGATTCACCAACGTACGATATTTCTCATAAACATGGCGGTACTCCTGCATAGAAGACTTCAATTCCGAGGATGCAAATAAATCCAGAAGTTCAATATGTCTTTCTGGATCCATTAGCGATTGCGTCTCATGTTGACTATGGATATCAATCAGAGCCCGGCCAAATTCTTTTAGTATACCAAGAGTTACTAATTTACCGTTAACCCGGCAAATACTTTTCCCTTGATGAGTAATGGCACGATTAAGAACAACCATTCCATCTTCACTAATATCTACACCGAATTGTTCCGTCTTGCTATGAATAGGATGATCCGGTTCCACGGTAAATAAACCTTCAATTTCGGCTTTTTTTGCTCCATGACGTACAAACTCCACAGAGCCTCTTCCACCGGATAACAATTGGATGGCATCAATGATAATCGACTTACCAGCTCCCGTTTCACCCGTTAATACTGTCAAACCTTCCTTAAAAGTGATTGAAATATGATCGATGATTGCAAAGTCACGAATTGATAATTCAGTTAGCATGAAACGCTCCACCTCAGTTATAGCATATTTAGCAATTGTTCACTTATAGTTTCAGTTTGGTGCTCACTTCGGCAGATGATTAAACAAGTATCATCCCCGCAAATAGTACCCATTATTTCTTCCCACTCTAAATTATCTACAAGTGCTCCTACAGCATTGGCATTACCAGGGAGGGTTTTTAAAATGATAAAGTGGCCAGCTCGATCGATACTCACAAAAGCATCCATCATTAATCGCTTGAGCTTTTCAAACGGATTAAAACGTTGATCCGCCGGGAGGCTATATTTATAACGGCCATCCATCATAGGTACTTTCACAAGGTGGAGTTCCTTAATATCTCGAGAAACTGTCGCCTGTGTTACGTTATATCCCATACCCTTTAAACGATCCACCAGTTCATCTTGTGTTTCAATATCATCATTGGTAATCAACTCTCGTATCTTTATGTGACGCTGTCCCTTGTTCATGGTAATCCTCCGTTTCAAAAACCCTACAAAGTAAAAGGGCTAGTTAAAAGCCCTTCCAACCTGTTTATCCATTGTGCGCTTCATGTGCTCTTTTAACCACTTCATCCATCTCAGTCTGGTTTAGTTCCATTTTGGCCCCATCCAGACAAAGGTGTACTAAAAATTCTATATTTCCATCTCCTCCTGTTATAGGAGAAAAGGTTAATCCTTTTGAAGAAAACCCATGCTGTTTAGCGAATCCAAGAATGTTATGAATGACATCCGTATGAATCTTCGCATCTCTTACAATCCCTTTTTTACCTACCTGCTCCCGACCTGCTTCAAATTGGGGTTTAATGAGTGCGGCTACATCTCCACCACGGGTTAAAAGCTTGGCAAGTACAGGAAGGATAATACGCAGAGAAATAAACGATACATCGATAGACGCGAATTCAGGTGGTCCATAAGCTAAGTCTTCCAGCGTTACATAACGAAAGTTTGTCCGTTCCATCACTACGACTTGAGGGTGATTTCTCAAACCCCAGTCCAGCTGGTTATATCCAACATCTATGGCATAACTCATCTTGACCCCGTTTTTGAGACCGCAGTCAGTGAAACCACCCGTAGATGACCCAATGTCGACCATTATTTTATCCTTTACCTGAATATCAAATTCTTTTAGAGCTTTTTCAAGTTTAAGCCCGCCTCTGCTCACATAAGGAATAGCTTTCCCTTTAACCGTGATAGGAAGGTTCTCGTCTACTTTTACTCCGGGTTTATCCAACCGTTCTTGTTCAGAAAAAACCAGTCCAGCCATTATTGTGCGCTTAGCTTTTTCTCTGGTTTCAATATATCCTTTTTCCACTAATAAAACATCTAAACGAATTTTTCTTCCCATTAATTAAGCCCTCTGCTGTTTAGTTGGAATCATTTCTTTTAAATTTTCAATAATTTTTTCCTCTGTTAAGCCAATCTCTTCCCACAACTCCGGTACACTTCCATGTTCTATAAAGCGATCCGGAACTCCCATGCGTTTTATCCATTGAGACCGGTATCCTTCTTCCGCTGCAAATTCCAGGACACTGGAACCAAAGCCTCCTTGAAGAACCGCTTCTTCAATAGTTAGGACAGGGATCTCTTTTTTCATAAGATCATGAAGCATGGAATCATCCAGTGGTTTCATAAACCTTGCATTCACAACACAAATGGATAATCCTTCTTCTTCAAGCTTTTTACTTGCTTCTAAAGCCATTTTAATGGTGGTTCCAAACGTAAGAATAACTCCGTCTTTTCCATCTTTAAGAATTTCCCAGCTTCCAATCGGAATGGTGTGGAGTTCTTCATCGGTATCCACCCCTTCCGCATTGCCTCGAGGATAACGTATAGCAATAGGACCATCATCATATTTTACAGCCGTATGCACAAGGTGCTGAGCTTCATTTTCATCTTTAGGCATGGAAATTACCATATTGGGTACAGAGCGAAGGAACGATATATCAAACACACCCTGATGAGTTTCTCCATCAGCTCCAACAAGTCCAGCACGATCAATACCAAAAATCACATTAAGGTTTTGTCGGGCAACATCATGAATAACTTGATCATAGCCCCTTTGCAGGAAAGTTGAATAAATAGCCAGGAAGGGTTTCATGCCCTGAGTGGCTAAACCTGCCGATAACGTAGTAGCATGCTGTTCTGCAATACCTACATCATATAAGCGATCAGGAAATTCTTCACCGAATTTTTCAAGTTTAGATCCTAGAATCATAGCAGGGGTCACAGCAACAACGCGGTCATCGGTACGCGCTTCCCGGCGCAACGTTTCGCTGATTACAGAACTCCATGCCGGAGGAGCAGAAGATGGTTTAATCTTTTCTCCAGACTCGATCTTATAAGGTCCTACTCCGTGCCATTTATCTTTCACATCACTTTCAGCAGGGTGGTATCCCTTTCCTTTTTGAGTCATAACATGAACAATAACTGGACCCTCAGTTTTTTTTGCGTAGTTTAAGTTTTCCAATAAATCTTCGAAATCATGACCATCTACTGGCCCGTAGTAAGTAAAGCCAAGTTCCTCAAAGAACATTCCCGGAACCACGAAATATTTCATACTATCTTTTAGGCGCTCAGCTGCTTGAGCAATCCTTCCCCCTACTGCAGGAATCTTCTTCAGCAGCCATTCTAAATCATCTTTTGCACGGTTATACTTACCAGCACTTCTCATACGTCCAAGAGCTCCATGGAGAGCTCCAACATTCTTAGCTATGGACATTTCATTGTCATTTAGGATAACGGTTACACTCTTTTTCTCATGACCAATATGGTTCAGAGCTTCAAGTGCCATACCTCCTGTTAATGCACCATCTCCGATTACCGGAAGAATGGAATGGTTCTCATTCTTTAAATCACGCGCGATCGCCATACCCATAGCAGCGGATAAAGAGGTAGAACTGTGCCCTGTTTCCCAAATGTCATGTTCACTTTCAATTCTTTTTGGAAAACCACATAAACCTCTGTACTTTCGTAATGTACTGAATTGGTTTCCACGTCCTGTAAGGATTTTATGAATATAAGACTGATGGCCTACATCCCACAACAAACGATCCTGCGGGCTGGTATATACTTTATGCAGAGCAAGAGTAAGCTCTACTACACCCAAATTAGCACCTAAATGCCCACCGGTAGCAGCAAGATTGCCAATTAAAAACTGTCTCATATCCTCTGCCAGTTCTTCTAGTTGTTTTGTATTCATTTCCTTCAGGAGTGAAGGATTATCAATTTTACTCAGATCCATTAATGGACCCCCTTGTAATTATCTTGTTTTTTTATTGGTTGACGATGCGTTCGATAAAATCCTGATTTTTGTAGTTGACTCCAGCCACGCAATGACTCGTGCGGCAAAGAAGATGATTTTAGTTGAGGAATTAATGGCAAAGAATTTACCTAATGCTTTTCCGCCAACCGTAAGCGCTGCTACTACACTCGTTAAAATTACAGAAATTGTAATTTGCACTGTCGAACCATCGCTGTATCCTAATACGTTTGCCACTTGCAATACTACAATTGCTGATGCCGTCCCACTTACTATACCAGAAATATCTCCAATAACATCGTTACAAAAACTAGCAAATCTGTCAGCATTCCTAACGATAATAATGGCTTCTTTAGCGCCTGATACTTTTTCTGAAGCCATCGCATGGAAGGGCTTCTCATGAGCAGCTGTTGCTGCAATTCCTAACATATCAAATATAACACCTGTGAACACAATAATGAAAACGATAACAAGTCCAATAATCCACATAACTCCGCTTAAAACGGAGGATGATATAACTGAAAAAATAGCCGCTAACACGAATGTGATAACGGCAATACTTAAACTGAATTTTAAGGATTTTTTAAATTTATTGTCCATTCTCAACCTCTATATCCTTTAATTGACTTCATATGTAGCGAAAGGAATGGTCACGTAACAGGTAAAAATTGCGGCTTAGGTCTAGTAGGTTTTCCCAATCAAGCACCGAGTGTCACCACTCTGGCGGTTCCCCTTTAAGCTCAACTCAGCTCCGTTTCCGAAAGCTGGACTAGATTGCCACTTAGTCCGCACTATAATTCCTGTTACATGTACTAAATAGAACAGCCTAGGGGATTTCCCCGACAGCCTTTAACCGTTCCTTAGCCTCTTTTGCAGTTCTGATTTCATACAGCTTACACATCATATCTTCAGTGGCCATCCGAAGAAAATGATATTCATTAACTTTAATCCCCTCAGAACCACTCAAGGCAGGCTACGCTGCGCATATAGATATTACTCCATATACTGCAGGTTCATACCCCATTCCATAAGGATCCCTGGCTCAGGGATCCTTACAGAGATGGGCCTCCGCGGAAGCAGGGTCAACGCCCACATGCCTTTGTGGATCGCCCTGCAACCTTAACTCCCAGCATCGACCCAAGGCTGGGCGCCTCAAGCCAACACAAGGAACTTCATCGATATGCCCTTTGGCGGATTTTTAGGCCCGCCTTCAGGAACGGAGGGCCGACTAGAATACTGCACCATTCCTCACTAACTTTAATATATCATATTCTAAATCCTTGCTCAATCTAAACGTTTTTAATGATCACGGTTGCTTAAATAGTGGATAAGTTCTGAAAGAATCGTATGGTTTACGCCTGCCTTTTGAAGTGCCCCCTGTGCCATTTCTACGTACGATTCCATTTGCTCACGTGCTCCATCCAAACCCAGCAATTGAGGATAAGTACTCTTCCTATTACCCTCATCACTTCCTACAGGTTTACCAATTTTCTCAGCATCTCCAGTCACGTCTAAAATATCGTCCTGAATTTGGAAAATCAGCCCAAGGGCTTCTCCCATTTTCTTCATTTCATCAAATTTCTCATTCGAAGCATTACCAAGAAAGGCACCAGCAATAATAGCAAAATTTAACAACTTACCAGTCTTTTTCTTGTGTATGTTTTCAAGCTCTTCAAGTGGAATTTGCTTATCTTCGCTCAGCATATCCTGCATTTGTCCTTCAACCATGCCTGATGCACCGCTCGCTCTGGATAATTCCTGTATTAAAAAAACCCTTTCCCGATCATTAAGCTCTTGATCATTCACAATAATTTCTGAGCTTAAGGTGAGGAGTGCATCTCCAGCAAGAATAGCTGTTGCCTCATCAAAACGACGGTGGCTTGTTGGCAGACCTCTCCTGAAATCATCATTGTCCATCGCAGGGAGATCGTCATGAATCAGAGAATAGGTGTGGATCATTTCGAGTCCACAGGCTACCGCCATGGTTTTATCGACTTTTGCACCAAACGCCTCCGCTGTAGCTATTAATAGTATAGGCCGTAATCTTTTACCCCCCGCTTCAATGGAGTAAAGCATAGCGTCCTGAAGACGGCCAGGTACGGTATAATCCCTTACATAATGTATTAATTGCTCATTGATCAGCTGACGTTTCTCTAACAGATAATCGGATAAAATCACAGTCATTCTTCTTCCTGAATAGAGAATGATTCAAATTCGCCGTGTTCGTTCAGGATCTGCTGCATCTGTTTTTCTACATTTCCTAATTTTTCACTGCAGATTTTAGAAAGCTTCATTCCTTCTTGATAATACTGGATGGCTTTTTCTAGCGGCACTTCTCCCGTTTCCAATTTTTCCACCAGATCTTCAAGCTGCTTCATTGCTTCCTCAAAACTCAACTGATCTTCTTTTTGGGTCATTCTTCATCCTCCTCTACGTCCAACACTTCACAATTAATGGTGCCATCATGAACTTTCAAAGCTAACTTTGATCCTTCTTTTACATGACCGAGTTCTTTAACTACATTTCCGTCTTCTTTAAAAGGGATAGCATATCCTCGTTTCATAATCTCAAGCGGGTTAAGCAATGTTAATTTATCAAGATGATTATGAAACTGATCTTTTTTTGAATTTAGGGTTTCTTGAAAACGAAGCTGTAGTTGCCTGGTCTCTTTATTCAACCGGTCCTTAGTTTCGTTAATTTGAGTACCTGGCCCCTGCTGCTTTAATCGATTTCGAATATTTTTCCACTTTTCAGTTTGCTGTGAGTGGATCAGCTTCATCTGCATGGCATGTCTTTCCATTATTCGATCCAGGTCCTGTTCTTTTTGACGGAGTAGCTGTTCCGGATATTTAAAAGCATAAGACTTTTGTAAACGATTCAGTTTTTGTCTGTCTTCCACTGATCTGGATTCCATGAAACGCATGAGGCGGTGCTTCAATGAACGGATATGTTCCTGCAATTCTACCATAGAAGGGACCGCAAGCTCTGCTGCCCCAGTAGGTGTAGCTGCTCTGAGATCCGCTGCAAAATCACTGATCGTGGTATCCGTTTCATGTCCTACAGCGGAGATAACAGGAATAGAAGAATTAGCAATAGCTCTCGCGACTATTTCTTCATTAAAACCCCATAGATCTTCAATCGATCCCCCTCCACGTCCAACAATTAAAACATCGCAATCAAGGTTACGATTAGCGTATTGAATGGCATTAGCTATCGATGAGGCGGCTCTCTCCCCTTGAACGAGGACTGGCAGGATGGAAACGGGGACCACAGGATACCTGCGTTTAATGGTCGATAATATATCTCTAACAGCTGCGCCTGTAGGCGAGGTAATAACCCCAATATGGTTTGGATAGGCAGGGATATTTTTTTTGCGTTCAATTGCAAAGAGACCTTCCCGCTCAAGCTTCTCCTTTAATTGCTCAAATGCTAAGTACAGCGCTCCAATTCCATCAGGCTGCATTTCTTTAATATAAAGTTGATATTGTCCCATAGGTTCATAAACGTTAATTTCACCCTTTACGAGAACGTTCATTCCATTTTCAGGGTTAAACTTTAGTTCACGATTGTTCCCTGCAAACATAACAGCTTGAATTCTTGCAGCATTGTCTTTTAAAGATAAGTACATATGTCCCCGGCTATGGTGTTTGAAATTTGAGATTTCTCCCCTGAGCCAGACGGTCTTTAAATGTGGATCTCCCGAAAGTTTACGCTTAATGTATTTAGTAAGTGCCGTAACCGTAAGATATTGGTCGTTCACACAAAAGTCCCCTTACTGATTATTGTGGATTCTTTTTGCAGCTTTAATCGTGTTGTGCAGGAGCATAGTAATAGTCATAGGTCCTACACCTTTAGGGACGGGAGTAATGTAAGAGGCTTTCTGGCTAGCAGATTCAAACTGAACATCCCCAGTCAATTTCCCCTCTACACGGTTTACCCCTACATCAATCACGACTACACCTTCGCTAATATCCTCGGCTGAAATCAAACCTGGTTTT
>NZ_JBAPTY010000393.1:0-18292 GCF_049282395.1 Halobacillus sp.
CGCTTTCATTGACTAGTATGTCAGAATTACAGCTTCTCGTCATCCGTTTTCCACGAGTTTCACGATAAAATTATAGAAATGGACCCGTTAGTAAAATAAAGATGAGGGTTGGTTGGAAAATAACTCACTTTCCTGTGGCCCTACATGACGTAGGGTCGATCATCGTTGCCAAAGGACTTGGCGACTTTAGTCGATCCTCTTTTTTACCATTGGGCCTCCTCGCTCCTTCTCCCACGGTAAAACAGCCCCAATCCTTCTATGAAAGGATTGTCAGGTAAATAACAAAAAGACGATGCAGATAAATCTGTATCGTCTTTTAATGACTTGAAAATCTGCTGACGCTAAGCAATAATCCCAGCGAGGCAAGAGTAAGAGTGAGAGATGATCCGCCATAACTCACTAAAGGAAGTGTAATCCCGGTTACGGGAATCAAACCTGTTACTACACTAACATTAATCATTACCTGGATGGACACCATGCCCACAATTCCCAGGGCAAGAAGTGAACCGAAAAGATCAGGAGCATAGAGACTGGTCCTGATTCCTCTCCATAGGAGAATGAAAAATAAAATCAGGATAAAAGCTCCCCCTAAGAAACCAAGCTCTTCTGCAAGTACAGCAAAAATAAAATCTGTCTGAGGCTCAGGTAAGTAAAAGAATTTCTGCATGCTGTTTCCTAACCCAAGACCAAGCAATCCCCCTGGACCAATGGCATACAGAGACTGGATAATTTGAAAGCCGCTTCCAAGAGGGTCTTCCCATGGGTGAAGAAAGGCAGTAATACGCTTAATCCGGTAGGGAGCTGAAGCAATTAAAGCGATCATTCCAGCCATACCCGCCCCTGCCATCCACATAAAATGACTGATTCTGGCTCCAGCAGTAAACATCATCACCATACATGTCCCAACCATAACCACGCCTGTCCCTAAATCAGGCTGAAGCATAATTAAAGCAAACGGAACGAGAATTAAAGCTAGTCCAGGAAGGAATCCCTGCTGAAATGAGTTCATTTTCTTTTGACGCTCAGACAAAAAACGTGCCAGAAATAAAATTAAACCAAGCTTCATAAACTCTGAAGGCTGAATACTGAACATCCCTACACCAATCCAGCTCCTAGCTCCTCCACGTACCATGCCCACACCTGGAATTAATACAGCAATCAGAAATACAAGACACATGATCAAAATCCATTTGGAGTGTCTGTGCCAAACGTAGTAGGGAATTCTTGATAACGCCACCATGGCCGCCAGTCCTACGGAAGCAAAAAGCATTTGACGCTTCGCAAAGAACCACGGGTCATCAAACTTATACTCAGACCAGATGCTTGATGAACTGTAAACCATGACAATCCCCATAATCAATATCCCTAATATAGCGGCAACTAACCATAAATCCGGCTTTTTTTGTTTTTCCTCCATAAAAAAGCCCTACCTCCCATCAGAATGGAAAACAGGGCTCAAGCTTGTCGCATAAAGCCCTTATTTCAGCTTATGCACAGCTTCTGTAAACATGTTGCCTCTTTCTTCGAATGTACGATATTGATCCCAGCTCGCACAGGCCGGAGATAATAATACGACGTCATTTTGATTGGATAGACGATAAGCTTCTGTTACAGCTTTATCCATAGTTTCTACTTTAATGATATCTTTGATACCGACAGACGTGCCGGTCTCTTTTAAAAGGTCAGCCGTTTCCCCAAATACGATCATTGCTTTTACGTTAGAAAGATACGGGGCAAGCCCTTCAAAGCTATTCCCCCGGTCCAGCCCCCCTGCCAGCAGAATAATCGGCTGCTGGAACGATCGCAATGCATAGGAAGTGGCTAATATATTGGTCGCTTTGGAGTCATTGTAAAAGAACCTGCCGTTTTTCTCCTGCACGTATTCCAATCGGTGCTTCACGCCGGCAAAGGTCGTCAGCACCTGGTGAATGGCTTCATTGGAAATCCCGATTGTTTTCACCACAGCTAGAGCGGCCAGGATATTTTGCAGATTCTGCTCCCCTACCAGTACGATTTCCGATTTCTTCATAATAGCTTCCTCATTAAAATAGATCCATTCTTTATCTGCCCATGCCCCACTACCCTGCTGATTAAGAGTAAAAGGGACCTGTTTCGACTTGGCACCCGGAAGGTAGCTCATGATCTTCTCATCATCGGCATTGTAGACAAAAGTATCTTCTGAGGTCTGGTTTTCTATAATTTTTGCTTTTGCATTATGATAAGCCTCAAGCGTGCCATGATAATCTAAATGAGCTTCGTAGAGGTTTAATAACACCGCAACGTCCGGTTTGAACGTTTTTGTACCCAACAACTGAAAGGAGGACATTTCAACAACCATGGCCTCTTCATCGCTGGTCGAACGAGCTACTTCACAAGCGACTTTTCCAATGTTCCCTGCTACGGAAACAGGCTGATCATCAGCCTTAATGATCTCGTGGATTAATGTTGTGGTCGTGGTTTTTCCATTGGAACCCGTAATCGCAATCAGCGGACCGTCATGAAGTCTTCCCGCAAGCTCTACCTCCGTAACGACCGGGACTTCCCGTTTTACAGCTTCATCAATTAAGGGGTTCTCATAAGGAATGCCTGGGTTTTTAACGATCAGTTCTATTCCTTCAAGCGCTTCAAGCGGGTGGCCTCCTGTAATAACTTCTGCCCCTTTTTCAATTAAACTCTGAACACCTTCACTCTCTTTATCTGCCTTCAGGTCGTTGATTCTCACTTTGATTTCTGAATCAAGCAGGAGATGGGAAGCCGCCGTGCCACTTTTAGCTAAGCCTACAACTAACACATGTTTATAAGGAAAATTCGTTAACGTCTTCATCCAAACATCACCTCAATATAAATCCCAAGCACGGCGAACACAAGACCTACTGTCCAAAACGTTGTGACGACACGCCACTCGGACCAGCCTTTCAGTTCATAATGGTGGTGCAGCGGGCTCATCTTAAAGACTCTTTTGCCTGTTGTTTTAAATGAAATAACCTGAATAATGACAGAGAGTGTTTCGAGTACAAACACCCCGCCGATGATCACAAGGATGAGTTCCATTTTTGTTAAAATAGCTGAGATTGCAATTGCTCCACCAAGAGCGAGCGATCCGGTGTCGCCCATAAACACCTTGGCGGGGTGTGCATTAAATACGAGAAAACCTAATAATGCTCCTACAACAGCAAGTGTGAAAATAGTTACTTCCACATTAGACTGGTCTGTCCAAGCCAAAATAGCAAAGGCTCCGAAAGCGATAGCTGCTGTTCCTGCAAGTAGTCCATCCAAACCGTCTGTTAAGTTAACCGCATTGGATCCCCCTACAAGCATGAATAAAATGAGAAGTCCATATCCCCAGCCCAGTTCCAATTCAAAAGAAGTGCCAGGTAGTGTAATAAAAGTCGGAAAACCTGTGCGTTCTAAGATAATGTAAACAACGAGTGCGATAATAATTTGGCCAGCCATTTTCTGTTTAGAAGTTAAACCGAGATTTCGCTTTAATGCTACTTTTATATAATCATCTAAAAACCCGAGCAGCCCATACCCGAGCAATACAAATAAAACGAGAAATAGGTGTACGCTTGAAGAACCTGGTGTAAACCAGTAAGAAGCGCAGAGGGTAGTGACAAGTACCGAAATGATAATCATCACACCGCCCATTGTAGGGGTTCCTGATTTTTTCTGGTGAGATTCCGGACCTTCTTCTCTAATAGCCTGACCGAACTTCAAACGTCTCAAATAAGGAATGATGATCGGCGATATCACAACTGTGAGAGCGAATGATAATGCCATGGTGATTAGTAATATGTAGTCGTTCATTTTCTAGTACCTCCTGTTACTTCGTTGTCAATCATCTCCTATGAATCATTTTACGAGATCGTTCAGTAATTCCTCCAGCTTCATCCCTCTCGAAGCCTTAATAAGAACTACGGTGTCGGCCGTTAATGCTGCACGTACATGATGACTTAAAGTTTCTTTATCTGTAAAATGTTTTGTTGCTATCTGCGGCTGCCGTTCTGCGACTGCCTTGGATATTTCTTCGGAATGATCTCCAATGGTATAGACTGCATCAATTTTATCGGTAATGGCTTCAGCTACACTGCGGTGTAAGACCCTGGACTGTGTCCCAAGTTCAAACATGTCCCCGAGAATCAGCATCTTGCGAGACTTCGTAGTTAGTTGAGCCATCACTTCTATCAGAGCCTTCATTGATGTCGGTGAGGCGTTATAGGCGTCATTAATAATCAGGGAATCATTTATTCCTATGTGTTTTTCATAGCGCATGCTCGACATTTGAAGATGATCAAAACCTTCTTGAATTTGATCGGCCGAAAGTCCTGCCTTCTTTGCAAGGGTAATAACATAAGCTGCATTTTTCACATTATGCTTTCCAGCGAGAGGGAGTTTATAAGATTCTTTTTCATTAATCGTGAACTCACTAGCATCATCTGAAGTGTTGACAATCTTTACATGCTCATTGCTTCCGCTTTCGAACCCGCAGGAAATTGATTTCTTATCTTGTTTGACGGCATGTAACAGCGGTTCATCCCCATCAATGATTAACGTACCACCCTCAGACATCCCATCCTTAATTTCCAGCTTAGCAGAAGCGATGCCCTGCCTCGATCCAAGGTTTTCAATATGGGATTCACCAATGTTGGTTATGATGGCATATTTTGGATGAGCAAGTTTTGATAAGACGGAGATTTCACCTGCCCGGTCCATCCCCATTTCCAGGACGAGAACTTCTGTATCCTTATTCATGGAGAGAATCGTCAAGGGAAGTCCGATATGATTATTAAAATTTCCAGCTGTTTTATGCGTCTTATACTTACGACTTAACACAGAAGCTGTCATATCCTTTGTGGTTGTCTTTCCATTAGAACCGGTTATTCCAATAACTAATGGACGAACTTTCTGCAAATAATACGCAGCTACTTCCTGAAGTCCTTTTGTTGTATCCTCAACAAAAAAGACAGGGAAATCGGTCGGTACGGCGGAAGAAAGCTCCCTATCCTTCTGCCAAAGTGCTGCGACCGCTCCTTGTTTAATCGCGTCCTTTATAAAATCATGGGCATCAAAATTCTCCCCCACTATAGGTATAAACAAACTCTGCTTAGCTTCCACTCTTGTGTCGGTTAGAATTTCTTTTAATGTGATTCTGTCTTGTGCCGCTCCTTTAAATTCAGGAAAGAGGGTAGTCAGCTCTTGCACTTCTAAAATCATGATGGACGCTCCTTCATTCTCTTTAATATCATTTTTGCTACTTCACTATCATCGAAATGGTGTCTCACACCATTCACTTCCTGATATGTTTCGTGTCCTTTTCCGGCAATAAGGACCATATCCCCTGCTTTTGCCACCCTAAGAGCGTATTCAATCGCCTGCTCCCGGTCTTCAATTAATTCAAATGGATCGCTTAAGTGACTAGTCATATCCTGAAAAATCTGCTTAGGATCCTCAGTGCGTGGGTTATCCGTAGTAAAAATAACATAATCTGCCCCTTGCATCGCGGCATCTGCCATGTACGGGCGCTTACTCCGGTCTCTGTCTCCCCCGCACCCCACCACTACATAGATGGACCCTTTGCAGAATTCTGAGATCGTCTTTAAAGCATTTTCCAAGGAATCCGGTGTATGAGCATAATCTATCACTACTCCATACTGCTGTCCTTGCCGAACCGGCTCAAAACGTCCCCTCACACCACGGGTTGTTTCGAAAGCATGCTTGATAACGGTAAGAGGAATACCCGATAAAATGGCTGCCCCAGCTGCGGCAAGCATATTATAAATACTGAAAAGTCCCATTAGAGGACTATTAATGGCAATTTCCCCCTTGGGTGTTTCCAGAATATAAGCGGCGCCAGTTTCTCTTAGTGTGATGTTCTTCGCCATTATATCTGCATTGGAGTGAATCCCATACGTAAGCAGGGATTGTGAAGTCGAGCGGATAAAACGTTTCGCCTGCTTGGAGTCTTTATTAATGACAGCAAATTTGCGCCGCCCTTTATTATACCCGTTACCTAATTGAGCAAACAATAGGGACTTAGCCCGAAGATAATCATCAAAGTTATCATGGTAATCTAAATGATCGCGAGTGAGATTGGTGTAGATAGCAATGTCAAAATCGCAGCCATAGACCCTGCCTTGATCAAGTGCATGAGAGGAGACCTCCATAATCGCCGTTGTAACCTTCACCTTGCGCATTTCTGCAAAATAACGCTGAAGTGAGAGACTGTCCGGAGTGGTATTCTTAACAGGATAGGTTTTTCCTGCGATGGACACCTGAATGGTGCCGATCATTCCTGTCCGTTGATTATAGTTCCGAAAGATTTCGTCTAATAGATACGTAATGGTGGTTTTCCCATTCGTACCTGTAACTCCGATCACCCTCAAGTGCTCCGATGGAAAACCATAAAAAATAGAAGCTGCCATCGCAAGAGCCCTTACCGTATCATTTACGATCACAACAGGCAGACTGGTTATGACTTCTCTTTCCGCCATGATAACAGCGGCACCTTTAGCTTCTGCTTCTTGCACATACTCATGTCCATCGGCTTCTACACCGTGAATGCAAATAAAAAGGTCGCCGGGACCCGTGGATCTTGAATCCATCGAAATCCCTTGAACCGTAATGTCTGACAGGGGTTGAGTTACTTTATAAAAAGGCATAAGCTTCAGTAACTTTTTCATTTTCATAACTGTCACCCTTACCCACATACAAGATTCATTATAGCAAATTGACGAACCTTCTGTATGCCCATTATTGTTTTTTTTGAATGGTTTATCGTTACGGTTTGTTCACCAAGTTGAAACATACTGCAACAGACTGTTTCTAATTCCCCATATAAACTCGGACCTTGGATCCGCTCGGCACCTTCACTCCAGCTTCAGGAGCCTGGGTAATCACTTTATTTCCTTTACCACTCGCCTCGATTTTTAAGTTGGTGAGAAGCTGATTGAGCTCTTTCTTCTCAAGTCCCGTAACATTCGGAACTTCAACCAATGGCTCATCAGGCCATGTGTATTCTTTTTCCAGACCATCTTTCCGCGGTTTCACCTCTAAAGCCCTCAGGCTGTCTTCCATGATATTCCCTACGATAGGAGCCGCCACCACGCCGCCAAACTGGACGGTATCCTTCGGGTTATCGATGGCGAGATAAACCACTAATTCAGGATCATCTGCAGGTGCAAAGCCAATGAAGGAAACGATATGGTTGTTTTCCATATACCTTCCGTCCGGGCCAACCTTTTGGGCAGTACCCGTCTTACCACCTACACGATACCCTTCGACGTAAGCTCCGCGACCTGTTCCTTTAGCCACAACGCTCTCCAGCGCCTTACGGATTTGTGCAGATGTTTCTTCCGATATTACGCGATCCTTTACTTTCGGCTCATTCTTTTCTACTGCTTCTCCTGTGACTGGATCAAGCCAGGCTTCCTGAATATAAGGTTCGTAATAATATCCTCCGTTCACAGCTGCCGCTACGGCCATCACCTGTTGAATAGGGGTAACAGAAACTCCTTGTCCAAAGGCTGTCGTTGCCTGTTCTACAGGACCAACATTTTCAGGCTTAAATAAAATCCCTTTGCCTTCCCCTTCCAAATCTATACCGGTCTTTTCACCGAAACCGAACCGATCAATATATTCAAAAAGTTTTTCTTTTCCTAAGCGCTGGCCCAATTGGACAAATCCTGGGTTACAAGAGTTTTGCACAACTTCCAAAAACGTCTGATCCCCGTGCCCTCCACGCTTCCAGCAGTGTAAAGTGGCTCCATCTACCTTCACAGCACCTGAATCGTGAAAATGCTCCTCGTGAAGGTCGACCAGATTTTCTTCAAGCGCCGCTGCGAGCGTAATAATCTTAAAAGTAGAACCCGGCTCGTACGTACTCCAAACCGGCAAGTTACGATTATAAACCATTGGTTCAACTTCCTGATAATTAGCTGGATTAAAATTCGGACGTGAGGCCATAGCTACTACTTTCCCAGTATCAGGATCCACTGCTAAAGCAACCGCTCCATCTGGATTGTATTTGCTTTGGGCAATATCCAGCTCTCTTTCAACAATGGCCTGGACTTTATAATCAATCGTAAGCTGAAGATCTTTTCCGTCCACCGGGGGTTTATAAATATCTGCCATGTCAGGCATTCGTTTCCCTTTTGCATCGGAGAAGAAAGAAAGGGCTCCCTTTTCACCTTTAAGCTCCTCATCATAGTAGGCCTCAAGACCAAGCAGCCCTTGATTATCGATGCCGCTGAAGCCGAGAACATGGGAAAGAAACGAACCATGAGGATAGTAGCGCTCCGAATCTTCTGCGATATAGACACCAGGCATCCCCAGGGATTGGATAGCTTCTGCTTTATCTTCAGAGATTTTCCGGCCTTCTGGGTGGATTTTTTCAATAGATATTTGTTTCGTGACGTGTGTGTACGCTTTCTCCACACTCATCTCAAGGATTTGAGCTAAATTTTTAGCCGTGGTTTCAGGGTCCTTTACCTGCCTTGGTACAACCATGACGGTCGGAGCGGACTGATTACCGACAAGCACTTCCCCATTTGTGTCCACAATGTTGCCTCTTTCTGGTTCAAACGTGATATCACGGCTCCATGACTCTTCTGCTTTGGCAATCAGAAAATCACTGAGTACAAATTGCACGTACCCGAGCCTTCCAATAATGACACAAAAAATAACCATTCCCACAAGAAAAACAGTGATCAATCGCTTCTTCACAATGACTTGCGATACTCTTCTCATCCACATAACTCCTTTTGAAAGTCGGTAGAGTCAGCTTGTATCACTATATGCATTGTAGAAGCGATTAGAACACTGTCTGGAATGGTCTTCCTATGATTCTGGCGGTGCTAGTTCCACCACCAGATAACCTTCTTCTTTAATTTCTGAACCTGGGGCTATGCTTTGCTTGGTTACGTACCCATTACCCATCGTTTCTATATTGAAGCCAAAATACTCGGCGAGACGGTGGACATCCCTCAAAGAATAGCCTGTCAGGTCAGGCATCGTTGGTTGATCGGTTATTACCATAACTCTCTGATTCTTTACTAGCTCTGCGCCTGGTTCAGGCAATATTTTCTCTACCTCACTGCCTTGTCCAATCACTTCCACCCGATTGAAGTTTTCTTTTAATCGGCTGGTAGCTTTCTCAACAGAAAGGTCGGTGACATCAGGGAGTTTTACTTGAGAGACTTTGGTTTGACTCTCCTCATCTGGTTTAATATCGAGATAATGCAGGCTGTTTTCCATGACCGTTTTCACAATGTGAGATACTGGATCTGAGCCATACTCCGTATTATCCAAATCAGGCTGCTGAACGGCCACATACATTAATAATTCAGGATCGTCTTTCGGGGCCATACCCATGAAGGAAAACGTGTAGTTCTCTCTTCCGGTCATATAGCCGCCTCCTGGTTTACTAATCTGTGCGGTGCCAGTTTTCCCTGCGAGGGAAAAATCATCAAGTTTGAATTTCCCACCAGTCCCATTTTCCGATGTGACTACCTGCCCCATTAAATCTCTCACCTGTGAAGCTGTTGATTTTGAAATAGGTTCGCCAATAACCTCAGGAGACCGTTCTTTGATAATTTCCCCGTCTTTACTTGAGGAAATTTTCGAAAGAATATAAGGTTTCATCATTTTGCCATCGTTTGCAATGGATGTAGCTGCTGTCATGAGCTGAATCGGTGCAACTGTTGAACCTTGACCAAACGCGGTGGTAATCTGCTCAATTGGCTTATCAAGAACGAATGAACCTGTTTTCTCTCCAGGTAAGTCAATTCCAGACTTCTGATTGAGATGAAAATCAGAAAGATATTTTTTAAAATTATCAGGTCCTAATTTCTCATAAGCAAGGATGGATGCAGCAACGTTTGAGGATCGCTGAAATCCTTCGTTAAAGGAAATCATTCCCCAGCCCTCTCCGTTGTTATGATCACCAATCGTACTTGAATTCTCCGTCACTTGATACCTGCCGGACTTATATAGCTCATCCCCATCATAAACTCCTTCTTCGATGGCTGAAGCCCAAGTGAACATTTTCATAGTGGAGCCCGGTTCGAAAGGATAGGCTATCAAATCATTGTACCAGTTCTCTACCTCGCCAAGATCATTGGGATTATAACTCGGACGGTTACTCATGGCTAAGATCTGACCTGTATCAGGATCCATAACACCGGCCATGATCTTCTCCGGACTATATTGTTCATCTACTTGAGACATGGCGTCTTCCAGAAAGGTCTGGATCTTCTGGTCAATCGTCAGGTAAACATTTTCTCCATCATCAGGCTCTTTCATCACCTGATTCGGATCCAGCAGTTTAGTTCCGTATTTATCACGTTCATAGCTTATTTTTCCTTCTTTTTCTTTCAAATACTTCTGCATCTGCTTTTCTATTCCTGTAATTCCTTTGATATCCCCATCTTGTGACCGGGCAAAACCTATGAGATGAGAGGCAAATACCCCGTTAGGATAGTAGCGCTTAGCTTCTTCCTGAAACGTGATACCATTCAAGTTTAAATCTTTAATCTCTTCCATTTCTTCTTGAGAGATTTCCCGCCCATTAGCGCCAAACTCTACTTGGAAGCGATCATTCTCCTGACCATTCTTAATGGTTTCAAGCATTTCACTTTCCTTAAGTTCAAGTAAAGGTGCAAGTTTTGAAGCCACTTTTTCAGGGTCAGTCACGTGTTTGGGTTTTTTAAGGTTTGCAGAATATTCCGGATCTATAATCGCCTGTAAGCGATACATAGGACGATCATAGGCCAGTACCATTCCGTTCTTATCATAGATTTTGCCTCGGTCGGCATCAATCTTGTAAGAGCTTGTTCTGATCTCTTCCGCCCACTCTTTCAGGTCCACACCTTCTACAGTCGCTGTAGTTTCAATATAAAGGAACCGGCCGACAATAATCAGAAATACAAAAGAAAACACAAGGATGAGCAGAGCTGCACCCCTATGTGTGTTTGGGCTTTTCATATATACATCACCAGTTTTAAGATTTTATTACTCGATCGTTGCTGCTTGTTTGACTTGCGCATTTTGGATGTCCAGTCCATTCTCTTTGGCGATCTTAAGAATTCGGTCCGGGTTGCTCAGTTCTTTCACTTGAAAAGCCAGGTTCTCATTTTGGGTTTCCTGTTTAGAAATTTCCTGTTCTAAGCTTCGAATATCACGATTCAGCTCATCCGTTGACGCCGAAAATTGCACAAGAAATACAGAGGCTGCGAGAAATAATGTTGTGGCTGCCGAATACAGCATTTTCTCCCCTGTACTGATCCATTGTTTTTTGCGAAGCTTTACTTTTTTAACCTGTTTCTGTCTCTCAGGCTGATGAAAAGGCTGCTCCTCTTTTCTTATTTTCTCTACACTCATGTTTGCTTCCACCCTTCTTCAAATTGAAACTCTGAATTCCAAGGTTTAATCTTCTCTACAACTCTCAACTTTGCTGAGCGCGAACGACGGTTTTCTTCCAATTCTTCACTTTCGGCAACAATCGGTTTACGTGTCACCATTTCAAATGGCGGCTGTTTATCTTCAGGGATAATGGGGATATTTTTGGGCAGAGGCGGATTAGAACTCCATTTTTTAAAAGCTTGCTTACATAAGCGGTCTTCTAAAGAGTGGAAGGTAATCACGGCAATCCGTCCATTCACAGCACACATTCTGGCAGCCTGGTGCAGACTATCCTGAAAAGCACCCAGTTCGTCATTTACGGCAATACGAATTGCCTGAAAAATTCTCTTCGCCGGATGCCCGCCCTTACGTCTGGCAGGTGCAGGAATTCCCTCTTTAATTAGTTCGACAAGTTCACCTGTTGTTTCAATCTTTTTCTCAGCTCGTGCTGCTTCAATTTTTCTGGCAATCTGTTTAGAAAATTTCTCTTCTCCATACTTAAAGAAAATTCTTACGAGACGCTCATACGGCCACTCATTCACGACTTCTTTGGCACTTAGTTCATTAGACTGATTCATCCGCATATCTAAAGGTGCATCTTGATGATAGCTGAATCCACGTTCCTCAACATCTAATTGAGGGCTCGATACACCAAGGTCGTATAAAATTCCATCGACCTCGTTATAACCTAATTCTTCCAATTCACTCTCTAATTCCCGGAAATTTGCATGCACAAAAATCACTCGATCCGAGTATTCATCCAACCGTTCACGAGCCGCTTCAAGGGCTGCTTCATCCTGATCGAATGAAATTAAACGGCCCTTCTCACTTAACATGGAGGCAATCACTTCTGAGTGTCCTCCACCGCCAAGCGTACAGTCGACATATGTACCATCAGGATGAATGTTTAAGTGCTTTATAGTTTCTTCTTTTAATACGCTGTAGTGTTCAAACATGTACTCACTCGTTTCTCATCTTCAAATATCAAAATTAAGCATATTCTCCGCAATTTCAGAGAATGATTCTTCCGATGCCTCAAAATACGTTTCCCATTGTTCATGGCTCCAGAACTCAATACGGTTGGATACGCCAATGACAACGCATTCTTTCTCAAGTGAAGCATACTTCCGAAGAGGAGGCGGGATGTTGATTCTTCCCTGCTTGTCTACCTCACATTCGACGGCACCTGAAAAGAAAAATCTGGTGAAAGCGCGGGCATCTTTTTTGGTGAGAGGGAGTTTCTTAAGCTTCTCTTCAAGCAGCTTCCACTCGTTCATAGGATAAGCAAATAAGCATTGATCTAAACCTCGAGTAAGGACAAACGTTTCCCCAAGATTTTCACGAAATTTGGACGGGACTATAATCCGCCCTTTCGTATCAATGTTATGCTGGAATTCACCCATGAACATGTTGGTTCCCCACCTTCTGTTTTCACCTTACCACATCGCCCCACTTTTCTCCACATACTTTTAATTTTTCTGCACCCACAAAAAAAATCCTGCCTGAAAAGGCAAGATTTTAAAGGGATTATTGATTTTTTTATGAGGTGGAGAAAGGTGGAGGGTTTTTACACATACACCACATAATGATCCTGATCAAACGTTAACAAATGCTGATTTAGTCGCTGGAAAACGTCCGTCCCCTGCTGATTCACCCATGGGAGGATACTCCATATCCGTTCTTGAAGTCCGCCTGCAGGGTGGAGAAGTAAATCCAACTCATTAAACTGAGTCACTTCTTTTTCGTATTTCTCTTCCAAAGTTTTAGCCATCCGCTTTTCTAAATAATCAACATGCTGGTAAATGTAATGAAGATTTTTATCTGCAAGACCTTCGAGATCCGGTCCCAGTTCCGCGGATTTTTCTCTAAGAGGTTTATGAATACGCTCAATTTCCTCTTTTACCTGCGCACTAAGCTGAGGAATAGGCGGGGCACTCTTGGACGCAATCCACCTCATTTTCTTTTCGCCGGTGCCAAACTGTACAGCTTCCTGAGGTTCTACGTGGAAGTGTTTCAAATCCTGCTCGGATTTACGGTCTACCATTGTAAAGGATAAACGAGGAAGTACCGGAGGCATTTGAAGACCGACGGCTTCAAAGCCTGGTTTAAGTACAGACCAGTAATTAATCTCGCCTGGCCCACCTATAAACGCGAGTACAGGGAATAAGAAATCCTGCATGAGCGGTCTAGACACTACATTATTGCTCAAACACTCAGGGTGATGTTCTGCTATTTCTAATAATTCCTGTTCTGATAACAGGACTTCATTCTGTTTGCCCCTGAAGCTACCCTCTTTCTCTCGAGTGAGAAGTACACGCTCTCCCTCATGATGGTAGAACAAATGAGCATCTTCTGCTTCACTTTCTAACACCGTCTCGTAGCCTTCCTGGGCATTTAACTGAATGGCAGAAAAAACACGATGAGCGATTTCGGCATTATGCTGAATCATTGAAGTAAAGTAAGCAGACTCAAGCTTACGTACTTCCGGACGATGAGCGTCCATCAACACTAGACCTTCATCTGGAAACAGGAGATAAACCAGTTTGGCAAAGAAATCACTATAGCTCTCCGACTGCTCCAATAAGCGCAAAGTCTGTTGATAAAAATCACCCGTATATTCGGTCTCATCTATCTCACTGAATATTTGCTTCAGCCATTCTTCTCCAGCTTTCTGGTCAATTTTAATATCTGAAACGGAAGCTTTTCGGTCCGGCTCCTGGGAGATCGCCATTTTTTTCATTTTTCCGTGACTATTTACCATAATGTGGTTAATCTCATCAAAATCATGATCCTCTCCTGCAACCCAGAAAACCGGGAGAACAGGCTTACCTAGTTCAGCTTCCTTCTTTTTAGCCAGCTGAAGGACAGAGATGATTTTATGAACCGTGTACAACGGACCTGTAAGCAGCCCCGCCTGTTGTCCCGCTATGACAACGGTTGCGTTTTCATCTTTTAGCCTTTCAATATTGTTCAAAGTACTTTCCGGTGCTCCCCACCGCTCGTTCATTTCTTTTAAAACTTCAGAAAGATTATTGCGCTGATAGGTTTGGCCTTGCAGAAACTGCAGTCGATTCTTCCAGGCTTCCGGATCTCCGGGCGCATATGAGAATTTATCTATTACGTTTTCGAAGTTATATTTATAATCATGAAACAGTTTCTGTTTCGGCTTTAATTGAATAGGATCGATACGCATTTATGAACTACTCCTTTGTCGGGCAAATATTCTTTGTAGTATGTATCCTCTTAGTATTGTACAAAAAAGATTCAGGGAGTTCATCTAATCTGTTTCTTACCCCAGTAATCGATCGACCAGACCATAAACAGTCAGCCCTAAATAGAAAAGGGTGAAAACTAAGAAGCTGACTCTCCAAAACCCTTTCAGCGCCCGTTTCAGCTGAACATCACGATCCTTTCGATACTGGGCAATAAGGGTAAGGCCCAACAGAATTAGTAGAAAAATCATAATAAAAGCAAAAAAATTCTGTTCAAATATAACGAGCAATAGGACGTGCACAGATAAGATAAAGATGGGGGCGGTGAAATTAGCGGTCTGATGAATAGCTTTCCACTTGTGACGCTTGAATTTCCTGGCAAACATATAGAATATCAACAGTACCGGGACTGGCAAGGTGAGGATCGCAGCCAATGAGAAAACCAGGAATTCCATCACTTCTCTGATTGTCTCCCCTCATTTCGAACTTCTATGGCGTGCACAGCATCCACTACAAATTGGTGGTTCGGCAAAGGATGAGCGCTTCGTTTTATTAAATACTCATTTATGGCTTCAATTTCAGTTTTTCTCCCGTCTTCTAAGTCCTTGAGCATAGAAGATTGATTTTCAGACGTTAGTTCTGCGATCGATAATACACGCTCCCATTCCTGATCCACGCTGCGCCCTAATACCATACAGGCTTCCTGGCACAAACGCCAGGCAAGGGATCTAAGATAATTATTTGTGCAGACAGCTCCATTTTTAACTTGAAATATCCCTGTTAAAGGATTGATTACAGCGTTAATCAGCAATTTCGAAGCAAGCATATCCTCATAATCTTCTCTAAAAAAAATCGGGAACTCTTCGGTATGCAACGCTTTGATCATCTGTTGAAGACCAGCTTCCTGCAAAGGCAGGGCGGCCAGATTCATTTTTCCTTTTCCCGTATGCTTTACATGCGTGTCATCTACTCTCAATGCGCCGTGTTCAACCACCCCAAGCCAGCACGAATTTCGGAGTTCTTTTATTCGCTCCAGGTGCCCCATCCCATTTTGTAAAAAAAGGTAAGGAACATCTGAAGGCAAGTTCATGTCTAATAACGGATTAATATCTTTTTGCTTAACGGCAATGATTAACAGATTATGATTCTTTACACCCTCTTCAATGGTATGTGCCGTCACCCGAGTAGATTCCCCCAAACCATCACAATGTACGCCTTCTCTTTCTATATGATTTCTCTGCATGTCTCTTCTTACATACAAATGAACTTCGTGGTTCCTGCCCAAATAGGCAGCCGTTAGCAGCCCTATGGAACCTCCCCCAATGATTCCTATATCCATCGGTCTTCCCTCACTTCGTTCACTATTTTTTCTTATTGTAGCAGACTCTTATGTACAATAGCAGTCGATAATTGTCAGTCCACTAATTGTTCATTTCATTCTGAAAATTTTTATATTATAATAAAAGAAGATACAGATAAATAGAAAGGGGAATCTTCATGATGACTTCCACGAAAGTAAAACCTTTACTGGTCAATTATAAAACATTAGAAGAGTTCAAACGTTTCAAAGAATATGGCAACCAGGAGCTTGCTATGCTTGAAGATCTTGAGAGCAATATTGTAGAGAATGACAGCGAATCGCCTTTTTTCGGTGTCTATTATGGAAGCGCTTTAGTCGCTCGCATGAGCTTATACCGTGTTCGCGCCAAATACGATAAGTATTTCGTTCCTCCTCAGGATTATCTCGAGCTAT
This sequence comes from Halobacillus sp., assembly GCF_049282395.1. Taxonomy (NCBI): domain Bacteria; kingdom Bacillati; phylum Bacillota; class Bacilli; order Caryophanales; family Bacillaceae; genus Halobacillus; species Halobacillus sp. Next base: position 16,363 of record NZ_JBAPTY010000393.1, read on the forward strand.
GGAAACTTGAAGTACTTCCTGATTACCGGGACATGGGCTTCGGAAAAGACCTGGTTGAATTTGCGAAAAGCTTCGAACTCCCTATAAAAACGAATCCTCGCATTAATTCCCATGGTTTCTGGGAAAGAATGGGCTTTCAAAAGGCTAATTATGATGTGGAGCGTGACTTAGGCGAAAATCCACTCATCTGGATGCCTACAGGCGTCGAGGAAAGGGATATAAACGCTTAATAATATATAAACACAAACAAGGCCGCTACATGACGTGTAGGGGCCTTTTCCTTATCCGGATTTTGCAGCGGGAAAACCCGCCAGTCGGATTTATCATTTAATGAGAATACAATAAAATAGCTTTGTTCGTTTACATAGGAGTCTTCTGATGTTGTTTGACCCAATGAACGAGTTTATCCATTTCATTCCAAGCCGCTTCCCACTGTTTCAGCTGGTGTCTGAGCTTCTGATTGTCTTCACTCAGCTGTTTTAACTCATATTCAAGTTTCTGTTTCCCTTTTTCGTCATACTGTTTTACTTTCATTTCTTTTAAGAAGGATATTGCAGCATCAATCGATAGTGGTGAATCTTCAGCTGAAGGTATACTTGTAAAAATCGTTCGCTTTTCTTTGCGGTTTTGTTTCGCTTCTTGAATTTCTTCGTAGTAATCTTTTCGTACGGTCGCATTCCATCTAAACCCACAGGCTGCGGGCGTTCTATTCAAATGTTCAGCGACTTCCTGAAAGGCTTCAAGCTGTGTTTTTCCTTCCCGGATGTACTTAAGAACCGTGTTAGCCAGAAGTACATCTTCTTCTTCCTTCCAGGCGTCTTGTCTAGGGGCATCCATACCATCCCTCCTCTATTGTTTGTTTATAGTTATGCAGAAAGGATGGTTGATAGAATAGTATTCATAACTTTTTTCTTGTGCTCATAAACTTTTCCACCGCTAGTTTGTGTTCCTCGGTTTCCCATAGGTTCGAACAGAGCCGCACCTCTTCTTCCATACGCTCATAAAGATCCTCTGGAAAGCTTTCTTTGAGAAGCTGTTTTTTAAATACACGCATTTGAGCCGCCGTTTTATTTAAAAAAGGGTGAATATCTTTTAAACCTTTTATATCTTCCAAAGAAGATATTTTATGCAGCCAGCCTATATGTAGTGTTCTCTCTGCTTCATACATTTCCGCATCCATGAGCCAGTGAGCTGCGTTTCCTGGAGTTATACGCTGGTATAGAAGGGTTCCTCCGCCCCATCCAGGAGTTATCCCGAGGTTTCCCTGAACGAAGCCGTACTTAGCTTCTTTACGTCCATAACGAAAATCACAGGCCGTAGCAATTTCACAGCCTCCTCCTCTAGCCTGACCATTCAATAGAGCGATCACGGGTATAGGCATTGTAGCGAGCTGATGGAGTACCTCCATCATGGGACGTAGCAGATTATAAGCTTCATCTGCTGACATACCACCGTGAAATTCGTGTAAATCGCCTCCTGTGCAAAAAGCACGCTCCCCTCCCCCAGTAATGACCAGAAATTTCAGCGTATGATCCGCACTTACCTGATCCAACGCTTCCTTCAACTCTCTAGTCATCTGTCGAGTAACCGCATTCATTTTTGCAGATCTTTGAAGCGTGAGTACTGCATAGTTTTCCTCTTTAATGTCCAGCCGGACCTGTTCCATCTCCATCACCTCTATTCATTAATTTAACACAAAGTTTCGTCAAATCCCCCTAATGATTTTACAGTAAAGCTCCCGTTTGTTGAAGACTCAGTTTCGAGATAGTTGGGGTCCGTTACTCTATTCGGAAGAGGGCTGGCGGGGAAATAACTCGTCTTGTTCCATCACCCAGACACTCGAGACATAAGCCGCTCATCAACGGATTGAAAAACCGCCATCCTTTTGATGGTCGGCTTATGCTGGTCGTGTCTTTCGGGGTGATTCCAC